>RHLJ01000001.1:600000-900000 GCA_003712055.1 Balneola sp. | reverse complement strand
AGAGGGTGGTATGTTGAGTGAAAAAGGGTGTGCGGAATATTAGTGCACAATGTGGTGACCATGATGGCTACCATGATGAGTGTGATGGGCTGTATGAACTCTTAAATTTTTCACTGCTGCAAATATAGGCATAAGATTATTCTTCGGGAAACCATTTTTCAATCTTTGAAATAATATCGTTCCGAGTAACTGGCTTGCTTAAATAATCGTTCATGCCTACAAACAAACACATTTGTTTGTCTTCTTCTGATGCATTGGCAGTCATCGCAATAATTGTGGGTTGACCTTTCTCATATACTCCTAACCTAATTTTTTGGGTAGCTTGCAGACCGTCCAATATGGGCATCTGCACATCCATGAAGATAAGTTCATAAAATTTTGAGGACAGTTTTTGAATAACCTCTTCACCGGTTTCAGCTATTTCTATTTCGTAACCGATTTTAGACATCATTTTTTTCATAACTACCTGGTTGGTAGAATTATCCTCAGCAACTAAAATAGAAATCTTTTTTGGGGTATGAAGGGGTTTCGGAGCAGTAACTTTCTCAATTGTTTTAACATCTGTTAATGCATCATAAATAGTATCAATAAGAGTCGCTCTTCTGATAGGCCGGTTTATCACTTGCCCCATATTGGAACTAAACTCATTGGGTTGGTACCCAAAGGGTACCACTCGAACAAGTGGGATTTTTTTTGATGTAAGCAGATTAAAAAAGACTTCCTTAAATGAAGAATCAGTTTTATTGAGCAAGAAGTCTTCAACCATGATTACATCAACAGAGCCGGCTTTTTTATAATTAGCAAGGAGCTCTTCTGCTGTACTAAAAGTATGAACTTCAACCCCCCAGGACTTGAGTTTTTTAGCCAGTATGTTCTTATGAGTCTCATTTTGGTCAGCTAAAAGAATAGTCTTTTTGTCAAAAGCCTTGAGCTTTTTATTAACAGGTTCATCCTCTTTATATGGAACATTTATTGTAAAAGTAAAAGTCGAGCCTTCATCCACTTTACTTCTCACTGAGATATTCCCATTCATCATCTGAACCAGGCTTTTGGTAATAGTGAGCCCTAGTCCTGTTCCACCATAATTTCTTGTTGTACTGGTATCAACCTGGGAGAAAGAATCGAAAATATGCTTCACCTTATTCTTCGGAATACCAATACCACTGTCTTTTATATTGAACTCAATATCTAAAGTACGATCCGTTTTTTCTTTTAAGAGAACCTCGAGTACTACTTCTCCAACATTTGTGAATTTTATAGCATTACCAATTAGATTTACCAGTACCTGTTTTAAGCGTACCGGATCTGCCAGAACACAGCTTGGTATTGCTTCATCTACATAATAGATCAGATCAATATTCTTTTCTTCGGCTCTAAGTACAAGGAGGTTGGTAACATCAGAGGTAAAGTCATGAATGTTTATTTCCTTTTGCTCCAGCTCAAGTTTACCTGACTCAATTTTTGAATAATCGAGGATATCATTAATGATATGAATCAGATCGTACCCGCTTTTATAAATAGTATCTATATATAAGAGCTGTTCTTTGGAAGGGTCTGTGTCTTTCAAAATTTCTGTCATCCCTATCACAGCGTTCATTGGGGTACGAATTTCATGGCTCATATTAGCCAGGAACATTGCTTTGGTTTTAGTTGCCTCCTCGGCTTTATCTTTTGCCTCGATCAGTAGTTTTTGAGTACGCTCAAGTTCTTCGTTTTTCTCTTGTAGTTCCTTTGTTAACTGTTCGAAATGATCGGCGCGCTTTAATAATAGTTTTTCAATTTGGTGCTTGGTGAGAGTTCCAATTCGATCTTCATCCATCAATACCTCAGGTAGGATAGAAATGATGATTTGGAAGGAGTCCAGGTTAATGTACTTTGCAGCTAGGCTTTTATAACCTTTATCATACCTTCGAAGCGCTGCTTCTTCTCCTAATTTTTCTTTAAGAATGTTAAAAGTGAAAA
The DNA here is from genome assembly GCA_003712055.1 of Balneola sp. Taxonomy (NCBI): domain Bacteria; kingdom Pseudomonadati; phylum Balneolota; class Balneolia; order Balneolales; family Balneolaceae; genus Balneola; species Balneola sp. The sequence goes on along the minus strand of RHLJ01000001.1, from coordinate 898,038 downwards.
AACTCAGTTTTCTTAAAAACTGAATCCAGTCGTTATAGCCAGAAGGATGGAAGTTCTCATCGTTAAGAGGGTTTTTCCCGGTAAAGGCGTTAGGTACACTCTCTATATAATGTTTGATTTCCTGGATCTTCTTGCTACCCGATTCTCCAAGTAAATCAGATAAACCGGAGACTACTTCTCTTAGGAAAAGTTTGCATAATTCAAATTCCTGACGATCCTCCTCCTCAAAAATGAGTGCAAAATCAATAATCGAAAGGAGACTGGCGAATTTAACTTTCACTAGTCCGCGTAGTTCTTCTTTTGAAAGTCCGAAGCCGGTATCAATATCCGTCAGGTACTTTTCTACAAATAGGTAGCTCTCAGGGAGTTTTTGTTTGCGTTCGTTATCCCCAAGTCTTAGGTAGTTTTTGATATAAACACTGGTAGCATGGGCTTGATTTGAAGTTGAGATATAGGTGGAGAGATAATCGAATAATTCATCAATTTGAGAACTGAAGAATTGATTGCGAGTACTTTCCCGCTGCCTTTTCTTGAAAAAGGCGAGTATATCTCTGAAAAAGCCCATAACCAGAGAATAACGCTACAAAAAGCGCTTAGGCCTTACTAGCTTGGTAAATTTTATAAAAACCAACAGCTGAAAGTCCCCAGGTAGCCATAAGTGCGATAAACCAAACTACTTTTCCAAGTGGTTGGCTGAAAATCCAATCAAAAATGTCTAACCCAAAAAAGTTTATTAACTGTAAGCTTAAATGCCCTACGGCCATTACAATGAAACCCCAAGCCAGATAAATCATTCCTGTTCCAAAAACTCCACCCTTAAGAGTTTGTGCTGTTTTGAAGCTGTAGAAAATGCATACTAGCAAAAAAGGAAGTTCAAGAATTCCAAACCATTGCGTAAACCCTATTTCATGCATATTTGTCCTAGTTAGTTAATTAATATGTAGATGATAGTACTCTATTTTTCTCAATTTGAACAATATTAATTTAGAATCACAAGAATTGCCATTGTATCTTTTTAAGAAAAAGAATTCCAAATATTACACGTTAATGAAAACAATCGCACAATTAACCTTCATTCCACTAGCAACTCATAATCCAACTCAGGAAGTTCAGGAATTGATTGAACATGTAGCCCAATATGATGTGACAGTCGAGATTGGTTACTTATCTACAACAGTAATAGGAGAAACAGATGTTATTTTCTCCATGGTCAGAGAAGTTTATGACTCAATGGCTCTCGAAAAAGAACGCTTTCGATTTCACGTGGAGTTTTTAAGTCCGGGTGCTTAAATATTTATGAAAAAATGAGTTAAAAGAATTTAATGTAATTATCGCTTAGTACAGAACTCTTCTATCAAAATTACATAGGCTTTACATTCAGCAAAACAGTACGAATACATGAGAGAGCTCATAGAGTTCAAGCTGGATGCCAGGTTTATTCTAATATTAGTAGTTCTAAGCGGTATACCGTTTTTAAAGGTATCAGGACAAAGCCAGCAGTATCCACCAAAATTTATTAGCAGCGATTACCTATTCCAGAACTGGACTACAAAAGATGGTTTACCTGCAAATTCCATAGCCGCAGTTGCACAAACCAGTGATGGATATATCTGGTTTGGTACAGCAAATGGCTTGGTCAGATTCGACGGAAGTGCGATTAAAATATATAACACTGCGAACTACCCTTCGCTAGGTAACAATAGGATTCGAGGAATCGCGACTCTTGGAGAATCTGTATTTATACAGCACACTCAAAAGAAGTTTATACTTTTTGATGGCCTCGATTTTGAGCATGTAAACCTTCCCGGTTCGGTTAATTCACTCTGGTTCACAAGGATTTTTCAATATGATTCAGATAGAATCTTTTTACCAGCAGTAGGTGAAAGATTATTTAGCTATTCGGAGTCAGGGTTTGAAGAAGTATTAGATAACTCATTAGAATATCAACAGATAAGAAAAAGGGGGAGTTTTACCTGGGCACCGAATGGTACAGAGCTTTTTTATGAAGGAGAAAGAATTCTCGACCTGGGAGATCGAATTAATGAAGTTATTGTAGACCGGGAAGAAACCATCTGGATTGCAAGCTATAGCAAAGGGGTTTTTAAGATCAGGAGAAATCTGTTTTCGGTATTTAGTGAGGAAGAGGGCTTAAAAAGTAGGAATGTATATCCTGTAACAAGCACTAAGAATGGAACAATATGGCTTGGTACTTACGGAGGTGGAGTCGCTTCCATAAAAGATGAAGTATTAGAAACAGGCTATTTAATAGAAGGTGAAGATCGGGCATTTGTAAAAAGCATATTAGAGAGAGAGAATGGAGAATTGTTGGTAGCACTCATGGGAGGTGGAATACATAAATATGAAGGCGGAAATAGTTTTACTAAATATGTATCTCCAACCGAGAAACCCATTTATTCATTGTTTGAAGATTCTGATGAGGTGTTATGGGTAGGTAGCAGAGATGGGTTATTTTATAAAAAAGAAGATGATTCGTGGGAGCAGTTTGTACATCCTGATCTCAATAATAGCTCCGTTAACGTACTTGCTGAATCTGAAGATGGCAGCACTTGGATAGGTACTCAGGGCAAAGGTCTTTTCCATTTAAAAGATGGTAATCTCGAAAACATAACCAAAGCGGAGGGACTTTCAAGTAATCGAATAAGAAGTATCTGGATTGATACAGCTGAAACTCCAGATAATTATACAGTATGGGTAGGAACAGAAGATAATGGGCTAACACTCATCCCGGTTAGCAAAGGGAAGGCTTCTCCGTCACTTATTAAATCACTTAAGAAATCAAATGGTCTTTTTGATAATACCATTCATCAAATCATTCCTGATACATTGGGCAGGATATGGATGAACTCAAACCAAGGGGTGTTTTGGGTATTTAAAAATGATGTGTATTTATATCAGTCTGGAAGTTTTAGTGAAGTGCTTTCGACAGGGTTTACCGAAGTAGATGGATTGAGGAGTAGAGAAGGGAATGGTGGGGTATATCCTGCTGGGGCATATAGTCCTTTCGGGGAGATATGGTTCCCATCACAAGATGGAGTAATACAATTCAATCCTTACATGATTTATAGAAATGATGTAATTCCTCCGGTAGAAATTGAAAAAATAGAAACCGGATTTGGACAATCTTATGAACGCGATGCATATATAGAATTAGAGCTAGGAGACAGGAATCTTAGCTTCATGTTTACCAGTCTTAGCCTGGTTTCTCCTGAAAAAAACCTGTACAAATTTCGATTGTTCGGGTTTGATGAGGAATGGAATGAGGCTGGTTCAGATAAAAAAGTGAGGTATACAAACCTAGATCCAGGTACCTATCAATTTAGGGTGATAGCCAGTAATAATGACGGGGTATGGAATCGGCAAGGAGATGTAGTGACTATAACAGTGCCTCCTTACTTTTACGAGTCGGGTTGGTTTTATTCGCTCTTCTTATTCCTGGCTGGGATGTTCATAGCTCTGAGTATGTTCATCATGAGAATAAGAGCAAGAAGAGACCTGGTTCTTAGAGATCAGGATCTCGAGAATTCCAGATCTCAGATTAAAAAATTAAAGGCCAGATTAAGTAAACAAGAGCAACGCAAAAGCAGCTTATTTGCCTATATAAATAAAGAGCTCAGAAACCCTGTGATTGATCTTCTGACTCAGATTGAAAACGGGAGTAACGATGCTCATAAAGAGGTTGGGAACCTGCTCGAATATGTAAATCAACTCATTTTACTATCTGAGATCGAATTGAATAGAGCTGATTTACATATAGAGAAGAGGAATCTTGTTGTACTCTTAAAAGAAATTACAGAGCTGATTTCCTCAAGTGAAGAAGAAAAGAACATTGAATTATCGACCAATACCGAAGAAGTAATAATTGCAGTAGATGCCAGCTACTGTATCATCATTATCCAAAACCTCATTGGCTCCTTGTTAAAAGATGAGAATGCTACCAAAGTGAAAGTTCAGATTGTAGAAGAAAGCTCAATTTGCACTATCAAAATCAGTAATGATGGAAAAGCATACAGTCACGAAGAACTCCACGCCATATTCACTCTATTCAAAGATTACGAAGCTGATCTGGATCACCGAGAATTGCTGGGTATTAAGTTACCGTTGGTGGCAAAACTTATTGAACTACATAAGGCTACAGTACTGGTTCATTCAATTCCTGATCAGGGCAATACCTTTTCGGTTGTATTCAAAAAGGGGATCGCTCATCTGAATGATCCAAAAAAAGAAGACTTATTTGAAGAAGTAGTGTAATAAAGCGTAAGAAGTTGCGACTCATAGCATTGAATCAAGTTTGTTAAGTAAGGAAAGGCTTTACTTTATCTGACGTGAATTTGGGATAAGAAATGTTTAATAGATCACCTGAACAGACTTTTTAGTCATTCCTGCGAAGGCAGGAATCCAAATCTAGCTTATCGAAGTAGAACTTTTGTTTTAATGGAATTTCAGATTCCGGCTTTTGCAGCGGAATGACCTTTTTAACATTCAAAAATCTTTCTTATTCCGAATTCACGTTAACATAAGTTTTAGTAGCTCCTGCCTTCTTCGTATCTTTGACCCTTTTAAGAAGAGACGCACGTAGTAACGGTTCATGAATAACATCCGCAATTTTTGCATAATAGCCCATATCGATCACGGTAAATCTACCCTTGCCGATCGTTTGCTCCAGATAACAGGTACCATCAGCGAAAGAGAGATGCAGGAGCAGATGCTAGATAACATGGATCTTGAGCGTGAGCGTGGTATTACGATCAAAAGTCATGCTATTAAACTGGATTACAAACGCACAAACGGGGAGCTTTTTAGTTTCAACCTTATAGATACTCCCGGACATGTTGATTTTGCTTATGAAGTATCTCGTGCCCTAAAAGCTTGTGAAGGTGCAATACTAGTAGTTGATGCCACCCAGGGAATCGAAGCACAAACTATTTCTAACCTTTATCAAGCTATTGAGCAGGATCTTGAAATCATACCCGTTTTGAACAAAATCGATTTACCCAGTTCTGATCCTGAAGGAGTAGGTCAGCAAATCATAGACTTAATTGGTTGTGAGCGAGAAGATATTCTAACGGTTTCAGGTAAAACCGGAGAAGGAGTTCCTGTTTTATTGGAAGCCATTTGTGATCGTATACCAGGCCCTTCACAGGAAATAGATAAACCACTTCGTGCGCTAATTTTTGATTCGGTATTTAATACCTATCGTGGTTCTGTAGCTTATGTTCGTGTAATGGAAGGGGTGTTAAAAAAAGGCGATCTCTTCAAATTTATGGCCAATAAAGAAGAATATAACGCAGAAGATATTGGCTTTCTGAGGATGGATTACCAACCTGCAAAAGAGTTACGTGCAGGTGAAGTCGGTTATGTGATTGGAAGTGTGAAATCTCTCCAGGATGTTCGGGTAGGAGACACTATTACTACCGTTAAGAACGCTGCTGAAGAAGCTATTGCCGGGTATCAGGAAGCAAAATCTATGGTGTTCAGCGGGATTTACCCAACCAGTTCAGAAGATTTTGAGGATCTTCGAAGTGCTCTGGAAAAGCTTCAGTTAAATGATGCCTCTCTTAGCTATGAGCCAGAAACTTCTAAAGCATTAGGCTTCGGGTTTAGAGCAGGTTTTCTAGGACTCCTTCATATGGAGATAGTTCAGGAAAGGCTAGATAGGGAATTTGATATTGATATTATCACTACCGTTCCCAACGTTCAGTACGAGGTGAAACTGGAAGATGGAAATACCATTGGAGTTGATAACCCGAGTCAAATGCCTGGTGCTGGTGATATTGATGCAATCCTGGAACCTTATATCAAAGCGAGTATTATTACTCCGGCTGAGTTTATTGGCCCGATTATGAAATTATGCCAGGAACGAAGAGGTGTCTATATCAACCAGATGTTTATGCAGAATAACCGGGTTGAAATCACCTATGAAATTCCAATGGCTGAGGTAGTTTTCGATTTCTATGACAAACTGAAATCAGGAACCCGTGGGTACGCTTCGTTAGACTACGAATTTATTGAATACCGAAAAGGCGACTTAGTCCGTTTAGATATCTTGTTAAATGGAGAACAAGTTGACGCTTTATCAAGTATCACTCATCGTGACAAAGCATATTATCAAGGCCGGAAAGTATGTGCCAAACTAAAAGAACTCATACCTCGTCAACAATACGAGGTAGCGGTTCAGGCAGCTATCGGAAGCAGGATTATTGCAAGAGATTCGATCCGTGCTCTTCGAAAAGATGTTACTGCTAAATGTTATGGTGGAGATATTACCCGGAAGCGCAAACTGCTTGAAAAGCAGAAGGAAGGAAAAAAACGAATGAAACAAGTTGGTTCAGTAGAAATACCCCAGGAAGCATTTCTTGCTGTACTATCTATGGACGAGGACGACAGATAATGGAAAAACCTACAAAGAGAATAGTGGTGCTATTTTTTGTGCTAATGGTGTTGCTAACGTCATCAGCCTACGCACAATTTGAAGAACCTAATATCAAAAAAGTAGAAAATCAGGACGCTGAGAAATTTGAAGACAAGTTCGCCGATATTAAATGGACGGGACAGGGGTTCAATTATAACAGCCTTGATCGAATGCCTGCAATAGAAATTCGGGCACGTTTGGAAGGTGCCTTTGGTCAGCCAACCAAAACCATTGAGAATATTGTTGAGGATGGAAAATTAAGAGCTGGAAAAGCTATTCAATTTGAATACTGGTTCATTATTGATGGTGAAGTCCCAATGATGGTGCTGGATTTAGATGGACCTTTTGCTAATGGACTGGTTTATGTTGGAGCTAGTCGTTATATCGATTTAATGCCGCAGGTGAAGCGAACATTTACAAGACTGGTTACAGAAGTAGAACCCAAAGAATACACTGATTATTTCTTTTCGCCAGAGCGAAACCAATGGTATAAAGTAACTTATAAGGACGGCGTGTATTCAAAAGAAGAAACAACTCTTCCCTCACACATAAAATTAAACTAAAAGATCACTTTGGAAGAAGAAAAAAAGGCAACAGAAGAAACCAAAAAATCAGGTTTTTTTGGGCGGGGTAAAAAAGATAAGGCTGAAGAAGAGAAGCAGGCAAAGTCGTGGCTAAGGGAATGGATTGATGCTCTCGTATTTGCCTTTTTTGCCGCAGCAATTTTGCGTTCATTAATTTTTGGCTCATATAAGATTCCTACTGGTTCAATGGAGCAGGATTTACTCATTGGGGATTTCCTGATTGTTTCAAATCTAACCTATGGTGCCAGAACCCCGATGGCAGTTTGCATTCCATTTACCCAGATTTGTTTACCTGGTATTAAAATCCCATCTACCCGGCTTCCAGGGTTTAGAGATGTGGAGCGAAATGATATCATTGTATTCAATATACCCTGGGAAGCTAAGCCCATTTCACAAAAAACGAATTATATAAAACGGGCTGTAGGAGTTGCTGGTGATACCCTGGAATTGAGAGATAAGATCCTTTATATAAATGGGGAACGTGAAGAGTATCATGAAGGGGTACAACGTTTTTATACCCTCGCCTTAAAAGAAGGTGTTAGATTAAGTAATGCCAAAATGGAATCGGTAGGAGCTGGAACCATTGGTGGTAATGATCGGTACGTACGTACAATGGGTAACAACTTATATCAGGTTAACCTAACTGATGATGTGGCAAATGTTGTGCGAAACTGGCCTGAAGTTGATTCTCTGGACTTCTACATGTTTGATTCAGATGAACCCGTATTTCCTTATGTGAATAGTAAAGGGAATTTTTCAAAAGCATTTTATAATCACGATCATTTTTCTGAAATCGTAATTCCTTTTGAAGGACAGGAAATCGAGCTCACCAACCAAAATTGGTATATCTATCAGGACTTAATTGAGCGATTCGAAAATAATACAGTAACACGTGAAGGGAACGACTTCATTATTAATGGGGAAAGAACTAACACCTATACCATTAAACAAGACTATTACTTCGCGATGGGAGATAACCGAGATAATAGTGAAGACAGCCGTTTTTGGGGATTTGTACCCAGAGATCATCTGATCGGTAAAGCCTTTGTGGTTTGGATGTCTTTAGATGGCATGGTTCCACGATTTAACCGGATACTTCACGTTATTGACTGACCGGAAGAACATTGAACGTTGAACATCCAACAAGGAACTTCGAAGTTCAATGTTCTACCATTAGGTCAATCATTATTGGCAATATAGTCTATCCGCCAGGTGTACTCTTCTACTAAGTTTTTTGTATAACCTTCTTTAATGAACTTGATTTCTGAATTATGATCCAGAAACCAAGTAGTGGGGAATACATAAATTTTTTGTTGAGCTAAAAAACCATCATCTCTCAAAACAACAAAATCATAATCCTCTTCATCCATCCATTCTTTTACTTTATCAATGGATGGGTCGTTATTAATTGTTACTACCACAACCTCTGAGTCCTTCTCATACTTTTCATGAAGCAATTGTATATCGGGCATCTCCTGAACACAAGGTCCACACCAAAGCCCCCAAACGTTAAGAATTACAATCTTCCCTTTTAGATCATTTAATTCAAAAGTATTATTGGATAAATCTTTCAATTCGAATCCGGGAAATGAATCCCCATTTTTCATGTATTCGGATAATACCTCTTGCATTTTATCTATCTCTCCCTCGTTTTTTATATTAGCGAGATAGTCCTCAAATAATTCTTCGCTCCCATTTCTCTGTATATATAGAGCCTTAATTGATTCAATATTTGGATTTACTCCCATTGATTCAATTTTCAATCCTTTCTTATAATAGGATTCTGCTTTATCAAGATTCCCAATGAATTCATTTAGTTGCCCTAATCGATTAAGATTAATTGAGTTTTCTGAATTCAATGAATATGCCCTGGAGAGATAGATTTCAGCACTGTCCAAAATTCCTTCCTGAAAATTAATCCAACCAAGAGCATCATACATTATTGCTTGCATCCAGCTCAAGCTTCTTTGATAGTCTTCTTCGGTTTTATATACGTTACGTTCGTTTTGCCCTTCAATTTTGGCTATTGCAACGGGGATACCCTCTCTAACAATTTCTTTAGCCCTCTCAAAGTATTCAGTCGTTTCTGAAAGAAAAACCGGAGCCCGTGCATAGGTTATATGAGGATTGATTCCTTCATATAAAATCATTCCTTCTACAATTTCTAGTAGGGTTTCCGGGACAATAGCGTCTTTTTCTTTAAACTGAGATACATGAAAAAGTTCTCTATATGCATCTCCAAGTAAAGTTTCTCTAATATGAAATGGCTTATTTACAAATTCCCATAGCATTTCCTCATAGTTAGAGATGACTTCAGGATCGGCATCCTCAGAAATTGCTTTTAAGTTTTCTCTTGAATAAGTACGGTATCTCTCAACGAGTACCCACTCAGTATTCAAGTGATTGGGATATTCATTAAGTACTCTTTCTTCATATTCAAACCGTTTTTCTTTATCTCCCAATCCTCCATAAGTGCTGGACAAGCCAAATAAAAATTTAGGTCCCAAATACCCATTTTCATCTATATAAGAAGTTCCTTTCTGAATTTTCTCAAACTTTTCTTCCTTTGTAAGTTTATCATTAGAGGTTAGTAGCCTCCAGTAAAAGCTATGTACCCGATAAGAATTGGTTTGATAAACAATTTGTTCCAGGAGCTCAAAAGGCTCATCACGCTGACCTTTTAGATTTAGATAGTAGGCCGGTAAATAATAAGCGTCTACCCAATCAGGATGCTCTGCTCTTATTTCTTCGAATATTTGAAGTCCTTCTTCAAATTTTTCCATTCCCTCTTGTTCTTCAGACCTGAAATTCGAAGAAAGCAAATTGCTGCCTTTAAGTGATAGAAGAATGATACTATTCTTAAATTCTGTTTCGCTTAGGCTATCTATATAGTTTGAGGATTCTTCCTTCTTCCCCACATTACTTAAGATTACCGCTTTTAACCAATGGAAGTATTCATTATTAGGATGTAGTTGTACTACCATATCAAGATTTGAAGCAACTGAATCTCTTTTCTCAGGTGAGGAACCCAATGCCCTGGTTTCAGCGAAGGATGTCCAGGGATTGTTAGGAAATCTTTCTTTTAGTGTATTGGCTATCTCAACGGAACTATCCACTTCTTCGTTTCTGGCCAGCAAAGCAGTATACCATGCACCCACTTTGGGAGAATCCGAATATTTAGTAAAAAGCTCTTCTCCATGTTTTACCCCAAGATCCAGACTTCTGTTGAAGTAATAATCGATTAATAGTTTCTCGGCGTCTTTATCATTTTCAATAGTGCGATTGAAAACACCTTGAGCTGAAATGGATTGTGATAGTGAAGAAAATGAGAAGATCAGGCAGAATAGAGTTAGTAGATTCTTCATAGTTTGAGGCAACTTAAATGGATAGAGCACATCTAAGTACGTATTTCTATATCAGAGATGCAAAAGGGCTAGAATTAATTCTTTAGGATCAATTTCATCGTTCGAAATTCTGCTTCCACGATTTAACCGAATACTTCACGTATCGACTGACCGTAAGAACATTGAATGTTGAACATCCAACAAGGAACTTCGAAGTTCAACGTTCGATGTTCTTTAGTCTTCTTTAGGAATAAGCTTCATCGTTCGAAGTTCTGCCTCTCTAAATAACGTGCTATCCTGGAAGAAGTCCCGATACAGCCCATCCAGCCACATCTGTGTTTGATCTCCAAAGTGGGAGGAGAGAGGGTTGCCCGATTGTCCGGTTGGTATAACAGATTTTGTTGAGCTGAGATCAGAAAAATCAATTACTCTTCGAACGGAAGGCCCAAGCACCATTTCAAAAGGGCTATCCCATTTGTATTGGCCATTATTGATACTCATTCCGTGTCCTCTAACCGGATAAGGCCCTTTACTAAGTACATTATCTACAATCATTTTTAACGCTTGTGGCGCTGCAGGATCATCGGCAGCCTGACCAAATAAAGGAGGGCGAAGTGAAATGGTATGTAATTGCTCCCAACGCCATTCAAAAGGTTCACTTCCCAATGAATCGCTTAAAAAGAAAATAGCATCCTGCATACTTTTGAGTACAATATCAGACTTTGTCTCAAGCTCGGGCGTGTTGATATTATCAAAAAAGGAGCTGCTGTCCTGTACCAAAGCACTTAACGTTCGAACCGGGATAAGTTCGTGGATAATAAAGTTTTCATACGCGGCATCACCAAGCTCGTCCTTTAGCGTATTCTTTGTAAAGTTGATGAAGAAGGCATCGAAAATAGAAGCAGCGGTAGAATTGGATTCATACTTAAAATCCCAGTTTTCCAGATAGGATACAGGAACTGAGAAATCGTACACGTTTTGGTTCTGGATAATATCCAGGATTACCGGGGTAATCGTTGCAGCAAATGCGGAGTAGGAATCGTTTTGGATATCCTCCATATCTTCAATGCTAAGCACCTGGCTGGCAGTTAAGCGTTCTTCGATGCGTTGCATTCTGGAAGGGGGTTCCCAAAAGGTGCTGATATAATGCGGGTAATTTTCAGTGGTTAACTTGTTATTGGCATTAGCAATCCATCCTTTTTCAGGGTTAATTACATAAGGCATTTCTTGCTGAGGTATAAATCCCTTCCAATCATCTTCAGGAACCCAACCTCTTCTCATTGTTACTTTATTTCCTGTTCTTATAGGCAGCTTTGCGGTAGAAAACATCCCGATATTTCCTTCCACATCACCATAAAGGAAATTCATACCCGGAACTCCGTAATGAGGAAGGGCATCTTTAAACTGCTGGAAATTTTCTGCCCAGTTCATCAGGTACATAGTTCGAAATTCATTGGAAAGCTCGTACCCGGTCCATTTCAAGGAGACCACTTCATTGTTTAATAAAGTACTATTTGGATAGATATCGGAAATAACCGGGCCATGGCGAGTGTATCTAATCTCCACCAATTCATCATCCGCATCTTTTATTTTAATGATCTCCCGGATTTTTGTGAAAGGCTCAAATACTACTTCTCCTACATTAGCTGAATCAACAACATAGCGACCCCGATCTTCAGGGTCTACTTTTTCGAGGAAGAAATCAGTGTCATCAGACATCATACTGGTGAATGACCATCCCAACTGATCATTTTGTCCTAGCACAACCCCGGGGATTCCTGCTAAAGTTACTCCTGAAACATTTTTCCCATTTAGATTTAAGTGAATCTCATACCATTTCCCGGGCATATCAAGGCCTAAATGGGGGTCGCCGGCAAGCATTGGATATCCGGTATTTGTTTTTGATGCGTCAATAACCCAGGCATTACTTCCTACATGAGAGCCTTCTGTTTCCAGGAGTTTTCGACGCTCAATTTCCTGCTCAAAAAAGGGAAGTAAGGCGGTAGTGGTAAGACCTATGGATTCGTCATCATTAAGAGAGGTAGGTAGTCCATCCGCCCAACCGAGAAGCAATTCTTCAAATTGGTCTTCGGAAAGGGTAGCTCCCAGGTGATTGTACATTACTTCACTCCACCAACTGATATTCAATTCCCATGCCATGAGTCGGGTTACTGCAAGAATACGTGTTGGAGACCATTCAATAGGTTCAATATCAGCGAGAGCAAACTGAACAGGCAGGCGGTTGCTATTTTTTCGGATGAAAGCGTTGACACCATCAGAGTAGGCATTCAGGATTTGCCGCTCTTTCTCATTCAATACTTCCTTTTCCAACCGTTCAGCTGTTCTCCAAAAACCCAAGGTACGCTGATATTTGTCTAAAGGAACAAGTTCTTCTCCAAAAAACTCAGCAAAGCGACCTTCAGCAGCAATTTGACTTAGTGTCATTTGCCATAACCGATCCTGGGCATGAACAAATCCGAAAGCGTAATACAAATCTTCTTCATTATTGGCATAGATATGAGGGACTCCAAATTCATCCCAGTGAATATCTACTTGCTCATTCAAACCTTCCAATGAGATAGAATCTTCATAATCAGGCAAAGGTTTGTAGAACGTCCAGTAAGCAGCAAGCCCGATAAAGCCAAGAATGAGGATAAAGAAGAAAAGGAGAAGTTTGAGAACAGTATTCATTTCCCAAATGATAATCGTTAGTCGTTAGCATTCGAATATAGAACAAAAAAAGAATAACGATTGGGTAGGGAATGAAGAATATTCAATAAGGAACAGTTGAACATCGAACATTGAACTTCGAAGTTCCTTGTTGGATGTTCAAGGTTCAATGTTGTTATCTATTTACTCTTACCTCAAGGTCATCCTGAGGATACTTCCGAAGGATCTAATCGATTTGTTATCCGCTTAGATCCTTCGCTTTCGTTCAGGATGACACATAGGGGTATTGCTTTTTGTACAATAATGGGTTGAAAAGCGCTTCCGAAACCCGGAACTTTGGTCAAAAATTAACTCGAAAATTCATCAGGAAATGAACATAAAGAATGTAGCAGTAATCGGCGGCGGAACAATGGGAAATGGGATTACCCATGTATTTGCAATGAATGGGTTTAACGTAGCTCTTATCGAAACCAAGCAGGAATTTGCCGACCGTGCCTTAGCCACTATTACAAAGAATTTAGATAGGATGGTGAGCAAAGAGAAAATCTCTGAACAACAGAAAGAAGAATCACTGGCAAACATTACGGTACATTTGAATATAGGTGATGGGGTTGCTAATGCAGACCTGGTAGTAGAAGCAGTACCCGAAGACCTGGAAATCAAACGTGCTGTATGGACACAAGTAGATGCTGCCGCCCCGGAAGGATGTATTTTCGGTTCAAACACTTCCAGCATTTCCATCACCAAACTGGCTGCTATGACCTCCAGGCCTAATCACTTCATTGGGATGCATTTTTTCAATCCTGTTCCGGTTATGAAACTGGTGGAAATTGTGCGAGGACTGGAGACTTCTGATGAAGTATACCAGGCCATAGAAGAGACTTCTAAAAAGCTCAATAAAATTCCGGTTCCGGTAAATGATATGCCCGGATTTGTAAGTAACCGTGTACTTATGCCTATGATTAACGAAGCCATTTTTGCAGTGTATGAAGGAGTGGCTACTCCGGAACATGTGGACGAAGTAATGAAATTGGGAATGGCTCATCCAATGGGGCCTCTAAGACTTGCAGACTTTATCGGTCTGGATATCTGCCTCAGCATTTTGAATGTACTACATGACGGATTTAAAGACCCCAAATACCGCCCATGTCCGCTGTTAGTACAAATGGTTGATGCCGGAAAATTAGGGAATAAGTCCGGAGAAGGGTTTTATTCTTACTAAATAGCAGAGTGAGAGGGAACAGCCTATTCCCTCTCTAATTTTTTTAGGTGACACCTGTTATAAAACTTGAAACCGCTTTTCTCGGGAATAACTACCTCAACATTAAGATAACTTAACAGAGACTTTACACCTCTAATTTGTCACACAAAGAAGAAATGGTTAGACTCTGAAGCTTTTTCTTTTAACTAATGATTAAGGGTAATCTATGAGAAAACTTTTACTATCCTTTGGGGTTTCTTTACTTCTATTCACTTCGGGTTATGGGCAAACATTATCTGCGGGTGATATAGCAATAATCGGGGTTGGTGTAGATGATGAAGAAGTTCTTCTTGTCGCATTAACTGATATATCTTCTGGAGAATCAGTTTTTATTACAGACGAGGAATGGGGCGGAAGTGCATTCAATTCAGGTGAAGGATTTTATGAATGGGTAACACCATCAATTTCAGCAGGGGATGTTTTCACATTTGCTACTTCTGGTGTAACCGGAGTAGATGGTGGAAGTCAGGGAACAGTTACCTCTAGTGCAGGTTCTTTCGCTTTAGGTAATAATGGTGATGGGGTATTTATCTACCAGACATCCACTAATGTCTACAATACTGGTACTTATACAATTTTAGGTTTTGCAGGTGAAAGTTCTTCAAACGCAGGAACCCTTACTGGTACAGGTTTAACAGAAGGCACAGATGCAGTTTACTTTGGTGGTGATAACGGTATTTATAATGGAACACGAACAGGAGGAGACCAATCAAGCTATCAAGCCCTGATTTACAGTTCTTCTAATTGGACTACTTCGGGCAGCTCTCAAACATTCGATGATACTAGTTTTGAGTTTTCTTCGGGCTCAACTCCTGCAAAGTTCGCGGTAACAACGGTAAATAATAGTAATTCCCCGACTGCTGATACGTCATTCGATGTTGTTATAGAGCTTCAAGATTCTGACGATGAAGCCACTAATGCTACCCAAGATACTTCAGTAACATTATCACTAGCTACGGGAAATGGTAATCTTGGAGGAACGTTAACGGGAACTATCTCATCTGGAAGTAATTCTGTTACAATTTCAGGTGTAACCTACGATACTGCGGAATCAGGTGTTTCTATAACTGCTACAAATACTGGGGGAAGTCTTACGGCTGGAACCAGTTCAACATTTACTGTACTAGAGGCAGCAACTAAACTAGTTATTCAAAATTTTCCAACAAGTGGAGCTACATCTGAATCGATAAGTGAATTTACTGTGGAGATTCAAAGAGCTGATGATTCAGTTGATCTTAACAGTTCGGCCAGTGTCTCAATTGCTGTAAATTCTGGATCAGGAAATCTATCCGGTACTTCTCCTGTATCCGCTTCAAGTGGGGTAGCTACTTTTAGTGACATATCCTTTGATACTGCTGATGACTATACGGTAACTGTTACTTCCTCGGGGCTTACAAGTGCTACTTCTAGTACAATCACAATTTCTACCACTGTTTCTCCTTCTGTTGGTTCCGTTTTTATTACAGAAGTAGCTGACGCTGATACCGACTTTAATGCTGAGTTCATTGAATTTTATAATTCTGGATCTGATGCGGTTACTCTTTCTACCGCAGATCTCTTAATGTATGATAATACTGGTACCACTTTAGAAACTACCTTCGATATCGAGAATTTTACTGGTTCTACAACTATTCCGGCAAATGGCTTCTTAATTATTTCAAGAGGAGCTACGGAATCTGAGTTTGAAACGGAATGGGGTACCTTACAATCAAACACCAACTTTTCTGAAGGATCTTCAAGTGCCTTTTTCGGAACGGGTAGAAGATGGGTACTACAGCAATCAGGTTCTGCTATTGATTCAACAACCAATGGTGTTGGGTCGGCTAGAGATTTTCAGTTTCCTGTTGGAAGTCAAACCTTTATCACAGGAACTCAATCTGATGCGACTCCTGGTCAACTAGATGGAGAACAAGATATTTCCGGTGATGCAGGTTGGAGATTATTAAGTATTCCTAAAACTAGTGCTACAGGTGCGGATATTTCTGATGACGGCCTTGGTGCTCAATTTACTTCGGATACCGATAGTGCTACTATCTATACCTACGATGACACAGGTTCCTTTGAAGCAATCTCCTCTGATGCAAGTACTTTGACAGATGGGTATGGATTGGCCGTTTATTTCTTTGACAATACAGATGCAAGTAGTACTGAGCTACCAATTACGCTTGATGTTGTTGGTACTGAACCATCCTCTGATGTTAGTGTGACACTATATAATGGCGCTGCAAATCGTTTTACCTTAGTAGGAAATCCTTTCGCTACTAATTACAATACCAATTCAATTTCAGCTACAGGGGGAGATATCTCAGATAACATTAGTTTTTGGGATGATGCTTCCGGCTCTTATTCTGCTGAGGATAGAACAGCAAGTAGTGGGTATATTATTTCTCCATGGCAAGGTTTTTGGGTAGAGACTTCAGATGCTTCTGTAACCAGTATCTCTTTTCCTACTTCTGGAAAAACTTCATCTGATACTACGGGTACTTCTTTCTCTAAAGAGTTATATAACAAAGCAGATATCTCGTTCACGCTTTCTTCCGAGAATAGCTTCGACGAAGCGATTCGTTTAGCCTTCAGAGGATACGCAACCGAAGAATTTGACAGAGCTGATGCAACCAAGTTGATCCCAATGGCTGGTACCTATTCAACCATGGCATTCAAATCTAACGATATCTTAAAAGCGGTTGAGTCTCTCCCTTACGATCTGACTGAAGAAACTACCATTAACATGGAGCAGCAATTAGTAGGAGTGAGTGGCGAGTTTACTCTTGATTGGAGTGGATTAGAGAGTATCCCTGAAAACTGGGAGCTTATGTTCCACGATTATGAAGTGGGTACTAATGTGGATATGAGGGCTGAGACCAGCTACACCTTCGAAGCTACTTCTGAAAGCAGCGAGAAAGTAAACCCACTAAGTATTTTGACCGGAGCGGTTGCTCAGGCTCAGAAGTCAAAGAGTGAAGATGGTATCCGCTTTGCGATCACCATTACTCCTAATACGACTTCAGTGAGCAACGAGACGGGTGATGAACCTATCGCCTTCGAGCTGGAGCAAAACTACCCGAATCCGTTTAACCCATCTACCACAATCAACTACACAGTAGCCTCTATGGGCAAAGTAACGTTGAATGTATACAACCTGATGGGACAAAAAGTAGCGGAGCTGGTCAATGCGACCAAGACCGCGGGAAGTTATAATGTAAGCTGGGATGCTTCAGGAGCAGCCAGTGGCATGTATATTTACCGCTTAGAAGCAGGTGGACAAATTTTTACTAGAAAAATGACATTAATTAAATAAATTGATTATCCTTGCAAGAGCGAGTGAAGCGCGATCGTGGCCTGTCCTCCGTATGAAACTTCGGAAGGCAGGCAAACATGTCGAGATTACTTCGCTATCGCTCGCAAAGATGCTTATAAGGACCAAGACTATGAAAACACGAATATTATTTACTCTTACCGCACTCATATTATTTGTTACGGAACTAGCGATAGCTCAGCCGGGTCTTCCGGGAGCTCCAAACCAGGCTCCAATTGATGGAGGCCTTGGACTGCTGGCAGCAGCTGGAGGTGCTTATGCAATCAAGAAGCTGCGCGACAAGCGTAAAGCGGACGAAGAAAGCGAACTTTAAGGCTGGCTTTCTAACTAACTAATTTTGAGCCCCGATATAACCATCGGGGCTTTTTTTGGTTAAAGAGAACCTGAAACATAGTTCCAATCTGCGAGGAGCTAGCCACGAAGTAATCTCGAAGAAGTTGGCAAACTCATCGAGATTGCTTCTCCCGACCTTCGTCGGGATCGCAAAGACATGAAGATCGGCACTTCATACCTCATGATTTTCTATTCTCATTCAATATCTCTAAAAGACCACGGATTCTGCTACAGAACGTTGCTCATCTAAATCTTTTTGAACACTATCCAGCTTCATTTGAATGGTAGTTAAGGGAATCCTGCCCAAAGGTAATCGAAGAGGTGGGTGCTCTAAATTAACCATATCAATAATAGCGTGGGCTGCTTTATCCGGATCTCCTTCTTGCTGGCCATGTACTCCTTTAAGCTTATTGCGAAATATTCCCGCTGTTTCGGAATAGTCTTCAATAACGGTTTCTGCAAGGCCTAATCCTGTACCTGCGAACTCTGTTCTAAACGGACCTGGCTCAACCATAGTTACTTTTATGTTTAATGGAGCGGTTTCCTGTGCTAACGCTTCGCTGAACCCTTCAAGGGCAAATTTACTGGCGTTGTAGATACCAAAGCCAGCAAAGGCTTTAATACCCCCATGGGAAGAGATTTGAATAATATGCCCTGACTTCTGCGCTCTCATAACTGGCAGTACTTCCCGGGTAGTCTTTAATGCTCCAAAAAAATTTGCTTCAAATACTTTCCGGGTTTCTTCTGTAGAAGTTTCTTCGATAGCACCGGCAAAACCTACTCCTGCATTGTTTACTAAAACATCGATACGGGTATTGGTTTCTTTAAGCCTATTAAAGCTTGCTTCAATTAGATGGTGATTGGTGATATCCAGTAGCAGAGCTTTAGCTTTATTTTGATAGAGTTTATTGAATTCGTCGACTTGCTCTTGCCTTCTGAAGGTACCTATTACGTAGTCTCCGTATTCGATTACAGCTTTTGCAAGTGCTTTACCTAATCCACTGGATATGCCGGTTATAAACCAGGTTCTGTTGTTCATGATGAATGAAGATTATTTGTTAATGTCATTCTGAGGCTACCGCCGAAGAATCTAAACGGGTGGTGACTCAATAAGATCCTTCGCAAGTATGCTCAGGATGACTGTTAAGATAAATCCAGGTGTAAAGCTCTCTCTTGAACTAGTTCAAGAAATTCCGGCTTTCTTTGCCCGGATTTTACTTAGGAACTCAGCGCTCATCCCCAGATAAGAGGCTACAATGTATTGCGGTACCCGGTCGATGATATTAGGGTAGCGATTAAGAAACTCATCGTACCGTTCTTCAGCTGTTTTTGAAAGATTGGATAGAGCACGATTTCGGGAAAAGGCAAAGGCTCGTTCTGTTGAAGCTCTGAAATATTCACTTAGCGAGTGTATCTCCTTGCAAAGAGGTTCTATATCATCGTAATGCATTTGGAGGATAGTAGAATCTTCTAGTGCTTCTACAAAAAGAATAGCAGGAGTCCTTGTCACATAACTATAGAAGTCGCTTATGAACCAATCATCAACAGCAATTTGGACCGTATGCTCCTTGCCTTCATCATCAATGAAATAAGAACGAAAAGCACCGCTTACCACATAATTCCTGAAATTAGAAACTTTGCCAGGTTCATCAAGCAATGTTTTCCTTTTAATCTGTTTAGGATGAGCGATATCTATTACTCGTTGTGCCTCATCACGAGAAAAGGAAACATACCTTCGGATGTTAGAAATCAGGCCGGAGTGATTATCCATTTTCAAGAATTAATCTGACAGCTTCATAAGCCGATTGTCCTGCACCGTGAACTGTAGAAGAATCTTCCGGGTAAGCTTCTCCTGCAAAAAAGATCTTATTATCAATAGGTTCAACCAGCGTTGATTGAACGGAGTAATCATCATAGTGAGTATATGAACCTTGTATATAAGGCTCAGCTGACCAGTTTTGAGTAACATGTTTGATATAAGTTCTGCTGGCATCATCCCCAAAAATCTCGTCAAGCTCATTCAGAATGTACGCTATGCGATCAGCATCATTTTCGAATTGAGCATAAACGGTTGCTGGTTCACCTACAGTAAAAAGAGCAAAGATATTTCGGTCGGTATCCTTACCGAAAGTAGCATCATAGTAGAGTTTTTCCCCGTCTAAGGTATCTACGATAAGTCCTCTGTCAAATAGCATTTCCGGATAAAAGCGCTCTGAGAATTCCATAAAAACTTTTATTCCATCCGGCATATCTACCTTCTCCATTGCAGCTGTTTTTTCGGAAGGGAAAGACGGTACAAAATCGATCAGGTTTTTCTTCAAAATCGTGAGTGGAACAGTTACAATAACCCGATCTGCTTCATATACAGTACTTTCATTGGTAGTAACTCTTACCCTGTTTCCGGAATAATCGATTTCAGTAACCGGGCTGTTATAGATAATTCGACCTGATATCCCTGGAACAATGTAATCTTCGAGGTAATCGAACCAGGTAGAACTTTTGAACTTCCATTCTGCATAGAAATTTGTGAAGAAGTTTCTCTTTCTGAGTTTTCCATTTTTCCAGATGTATAGCTCGGATGGGGAATAATTGATGATGTCGATATTAGCCGTTTCATCAGGGTTATTTAGCAAAGTAGCCAGTATTGAGGGGTCAGTGTGAATCCACTCGGCACCTAAATCGATCGGGAAATCAGCAAAACTATCTATTTTTTTCACCCTTCCTCCAAATACTGAGGACGCTTCCAGGATCTGGAAATCAATTCCATACTGATTGAGTACATGGCCAGCCATTAACCCGGCAGTACCTGCGCCAATTACAAGCACATCTCCTGAAAAGTTGACATCGAATTCCTCATAAAAAGAGACACTATCATCACAGGAAGAAAGAAAAGCAGGTAAAAAGAGCGAACCTGCTCCAAAGATGGAGGCTTTTTTTAGAAGTTCTCTTCTGGAAATAGAATCACTCATCATATACTAAATTTAATTCCGAGTTCGACGAAAAAAGTCATGGAGTTTGTAGAAGTACCAAATCGTTTTCCCAGAGAGTATTTATTAAACCAAAAGTTGTTACCTCCTAGTGAGCCAATAATTTCCTGGTTGATGGAAGGGAGGAAGAAGTGGTTTGTTTCTGTTTCTTCGTTTGATTTTGATCCCGTACCAAGATTCACCGAAAAAGAAGTTGTTTTGGATTCTAACAAATAGCCAAGACTTACCGAGGTTTTATAGTTAACGCGTCGTTTTTCTTTGATCGTTAAAATCCCCACTTCTGTTTGTGCCAAGAAGTTCTTTGTGAGATTATATCGTGTAAAGTATCCTAACTTAGGTTCAACACTGATATATCGGGTTTTCTGCCTATCCGGGTTTTCAAGAATGGGATCGTCTAAAAAAAACTCAGAACCAACCTGGATTCCTGGTTGAATAACCATATGGCCAATCAGGGAGACTGATACACGCGTATTCGGTTTGATCTCCTGAGCAAGCAATGAGCCTGAACACAGCAATACAAAAAAAGCCCCCCAAAAAAATAATACCCTTAGCTTATGCAAAATATGTTATTCGACTAATGTATTAGCTATGTGGTAATGCTTCAAAATCTGCGCGTTTCCCATCCATCCATTGTTGAAGTCCTTCAGGATCGTTCATTAGCTCACTCATAGCTTGCATGGCTTCAATATGAGCTTCGTCTTGTTTCTGAAACATCTCCATTCCGTGTTGTTGACTGAGTTCAGCCATTTCTTCAAAAGTTTCGGCACGGAATTCAATATTACAGGCTCCACCTAGTTGTTTGCAGGTCATGGTTTTCATAGCAGGATGGATTAGGTTTGTGATTACTTACCTGGAAAGTAAATGATTTGATCAATACATCGTATTAGGATTTACCGGGTGCTTAGGTATTTGTTGAATAGCATCCCAATGCTCACATATTTTACCTCGTTCATCAAATCGGAAGAAGTCCATGGTTATGTACTGATCGTTTCCAGGCCAGGTTTGATGTGTATGAAGAGCTACTAAATCTCCCTCCGCAATGCAACGAAGAAACTCGATCGATTTATCTGGGTATTCATTCTGCATTCGTTCGAAATACTTGATAAATCCCTCAGTGCCATCTGCTACATTAAGGTTATGCTGGATGTATTCATCTCCAATATAAAGTTCAACAGCTTTTCGTGAGCTTCCTTCATACGCCATTTTATAAAAGGCGATAGCATTTTGTTTGTTAGCCTGTAAGTCCATTATCGGTTTTTTATTCATTTTCTACCCGAAAGTAAATGGGCAATGGGAGAGGGGCAAATTATCAAATACAGAAATGTTTGGTGGACTGAGAAACAAAGTGAAGTAATCACCGTAGCCAACTCCGTTGATAATTTTTGATAAGGAGAACATCATGGAAAAAGGAATGGGAATCGCAATCGGTATAGCAATAGGAACTGCTATTGGTGTAGCAACGGGCAGTATGGGGTTGTGGTTAGGCTTAGGCGTGGTGTTAGGGGTTCTTATCGAGAATGGAGAGTTTGAGGATTGGGGGAAATGGGGCGCTGAATCGGAGGATTAGCTTCTCTAATACTTTTGTCTTCTACTTTTGTACCGACACTGAGCTTCCTCAGTGCAGGCTCAGTAGCAAAAACTCTCCGCTGCGAAATTTGAATGGCGCTCATGAAGCTTCGGCTGAATAAATCCGAAGGTCTTCGATCTACCTCAAGCGCTAATACTTTTCTCCCCGAACGGATTTATTCACCTTGCAGGTATGCCGATCCTTCAACTCGCTTTTTCCATTCCAATTTCTAATGCGGATTAACCTATCAAGGATACTTCAGAATTTTGAGTTGTATAAGCTCGGGATAAGGAACACTAAGAAGGGCAATAAAAGACTTTTCGGTCATCCTGAACTTGTTTCAAGATCTTAAGGAAGGGCGTTGTTCAGCTATCCATTTTGTAGTTGTTTCATGAACCTCATAAAGATGCCGAAACAAGTTCGGCATGACGGGTTTAACATTCCTTACGGTGGGTTTTGGTACTAGCGCCTGTCCCGGTGGTTATCGGGAATCAATCGCTCAAAAGTATCATAGAAATAACCTAAGAATCTTGTTCTTCTACAGCAGCTAAGGCCTGCGCTATTACCTCAGCGATAGAATTACACCTAGATTCTAAGCCCTTTACGGAAGCAGAAATAATCTCAAATTTACCTTCTGGCAAATATTCGATATCGAGATCTATTTTAGTATTAGTTGCTGGCATAGCATTGGGTTGAATGGGTGAATAACCCGAATGCAGGAAAAATTCGTTCCATGTTATGAATTGTAATCCTTAGGTCTGTCGGCTGTATACTTTAGAATGTGGGTAAAGTTGAACTAGAAAAATAGTATGAATTACCAAGGAGTTATTATTCCAAGTTCTTTTAAAGTATCATGATAAGTGTCTACTGCTTTGTCGTCATGATTATAAAAATCATCCCAAAAGGATTTATTAATAGGTAAATAAAACTCTTTTGACCATGCTTTAGGTTCGATTTTATATTCACCAAACCTGTATGAGGATTTTAAATAAGGGTCAGGAATATTAGTTAGGTTAATTTCAAACAGTTCCATAGGGACAAGACCTGAAGGGAAAAAATGATACTGAGGGTTAACATATTCAACATACACTCGCTTTTTAAAGATCGAGTCTCTTTTTTTCCAAATATTAATTATTGAGTAAACTTCTCCTATTTCAATTCCCCAGTTTCTTAATGACTTTCCATCATAATCAGGAGCTATATTTTTAACGCAAACCCCTGAAATCATCTTTTTTCTTTTTTCGAATTCCTTATCAAATTCAATTTTAACTTCAGGGTTAATATTTGTCTTAATTAGTTCTACTACATCCTCGAAAGTTTTCTTCCTATAATCATAACCAATAAGATTTAGATAGCCATTCTCTCCAAAGTAGTTTTCCAAAAAGGAAGAATCCTGTTCATAAAGCCATTTTTCGAATTTTTGAGCATTTCCATTACTGGAAATAAAATCGATTAAATATCCCTTTATCGCATCCATCAAAAAAAAGTATAAAGTCCAGGTGTAAAATCCGAAAAATAAAAAGTCATCCTGAGCATACTTGCGAAGGATCTAGTCGTATAGTCGATTAGATCCTTCGGCGGCAACCTCAGAATAACAATTAAAGGGTAGAGTCTTTGCGAGGAGTCTGCGACGAAGCAATCTCAAGGATATGAGTAGAAATGAAGAGATTGCTTCGCTACGCTCGCAATGACAAACAGAGTTTAATTATTCTCCGGCCGCAAGGTCCTTACGGTAGCACCAGCCTGCCACATTTCGCTTTCGCGGAGTTCCTGGAGCTCTTGTTCTAATCCTTCCCGGTAATCATCTTTGGAATTAGAATCGATTGACTTCTGAGCTTCATTACCTGCTGCTACTTCTTTATAGAGCTCTTCAAAAACTGGCTTTGTCGCATCGCGGAATGGTTTCCACCAGTCCAGTGCGCCACGTTGAGCAGTGGTAGAACAGTTGGCATACATCCAGTCCATGCCGTTTTCGGCTACTAAAGGCATGAGAGATTGGGTAAGTTCTTCCACCGTTTCGTTAAAGGCTTCGGAAGGGGTATGCCCGTTTGCACGAAGTACTTCATACTGCGCAGCAAAAATTCCCTGGATGGCGCCCATTAAGGTTCCGCGCTCGCCTGTTAAATCGCTGTATACTTCTTTTTTGAAGGTGGTAGGGAAGAGGTAGCCTGATCCTACACCAATCCCCAATGCAACCACACGATTTTTTGCATTTCCTGTGGCATCCTGGAAAATGGCATAGCTAGAGTTTAATCCGCGGCCTTCTAAGAACATTCGGCGAAGGGAAGTCCCCGAGCCTTTTGGAGCAACAAGAATCACATCCACATCATCCGGGGGGACAATACCAGTTCGTTCTTTATAGGTGATTCCAAATCCATGGGAGAAGTAGAGTGCTTTTCCGGGAGTTAGGTTCTCCTTTACGGTAGGCCAGAGGGAGATTTGTCCCGCATCGGAAAGAAGGAACTGGAGGATGGTTCCTCGTTGGCAAGCTTCTTCAAGTTCAAAAAGTGTTTCGCCAGGAACCCAGCCATCGGCTACCGCTTTATCCCAGGTTTTGGAGTTCTTTCGTTGGCCGACAATTACATTAAAGCCATTGTCTTTCAGATTTAAGGCTTGTCCGGGGCCTTGTACTCCATATCCTAAAATGGCGATCGTTTCGTCTTTAAGGGTCTCCCTGGCTTTCTCAAGAGGGAATTCCTCACGTGTTACTACTTCTTCTTCGACTCCGCCAAAATTTAAAAGTGCCATTTGTGTGTTCTGTTGTTTTTAGTTTGTGAGTTTCTTTTAGTTTTGGATGTGTCTTAGAGACACACCTCTTGTTCTCCTCTCAAGAGGAGAGACTCGTTGTTCTGATCCAGAAGTATAAACAACGAGCGTCTCCTCCGACGGAGGGGATTGAGGGGTGGGTCTTTGCGAGCAAAAATCTTGGTTATCCATCAACTTCTTCCCCCAATAATTCTTTGACCTGTTTACCGAGGCCATATTCTTGCCGGGCTACAGCTATGCGGCCTGAACGTACAAATTCATTGATCCCATAGGGCTGTAAATCTTCAAATAAAGCAACGGTTTCCCTACGATAACCTGCTTTTTCGATCACCACGAAATCTTTTTCAATGGTCAGGAAACGTGCATTATGCTCTCTGACGATGAGTTCTACTTCCAGGCTGTTTGTTAAGGATTCAGTCGGAATTTTGTACAACGCTAGTTCCTGTTGAACCACTTCTTCGCGCTTATAATAGCCCGCTTTTAATACCTCAACCTGTTTTTCGATTTGTTTCACCACTTTCTGGATCACTTCTTCTGTTTCAGTTACTGCAATTGTGAAACGGTGTACGCCTTCCATCTCACTCTCAGAGGTAGTGAGACTTTCAATATTGATCTTCCGCTTGGTGAAAATAATCGTGAGCCGATGCAAAAGTCCGACATGATTTTCAGTATATGCCGTAATCGTAAATTCTTGTTCTAAAGGTACCATAGTATCACTCCAGTCTGATCTCTGCTACTCCCGATCCGCTGGGAACCATAGGGAATACATTATTTTCCTTTCCAACCATTACTTCCAGGAAGTAAGCGCCATCAAATTCAATGAATTCTTTTACTGCGGCTTCTAATTCTTCTCGTTTAGTAACCTTATTGGTAGGGATATAAAAGCCTTTCACCATCTGCTGGAAATCGGGGTTAATCATTTCTGTGGCAGAGTATCGCTTATCGAAAAAGAGCTGTTGCCACTGCCTTACCATTCCTAAAAACTCATTATTGAGTAATAATACTTTCACCTTAGCCTTGGTCTGATAGATGGTAGCCAATTCCTGAAGCGTCATTTGGAACCCACCATCGCCAACCACAGCAATTACTGTTCGGTCCGGCGCTCCAAGTGCAGCACCCAAACCAGCAGGCAGCCCGAAACCCATCGTTCCGAGTCCACCCGAGGTTATGTTGCTCTTCGATTGAGTGAATTTAGAATAACGGCAAGCCACCATTTGGTGCTGCCCCACGTCGGTAACCAGGATATGATCACCTCCGGTATTCTCATTAATTAATCGAATTACTTCCCCCATACTCAGTATATCGGAAGTAGGGTATAGCTCGTCTTGAATTACCTTTTCATGTTCTTGCTTATCGCAATCTCTGAATCGCTGCAACCACTCTTCATGGCTGTTCGGTTTTACTCGTTTGATAAGTTCTTGCAAGGATTCCTTGGCATCGCCAAGAACCGCGACATCTGTTTTCACATTCTTATCAATTTCAGCGGGGTCAATTTCCATGTGGATGACCTTTGCCTGTTTTGCATACTTGGAAAGGTTACCTGTTACCCGGTCGTCAAATCTCATGCCTATAGCTATGAGTATATCACATTCGTTAGTAAGCAGGTTTGGCCCATAATTACCATGCATGCCCAGCATTCCCACATTCAATGGATGATCTGTTTCAAGTGCAGAAAGCCCCATAATGGTCCATGCAGAGGGGATTCCCGTTTTCTCAATGAAAGCCTTGAATTCTTTTTCAGCATGTGCCAGTATTACTCCCTGGCCAAATAGTACGTAGGGGCGCTTTGCATTATTTATGAGTTCGGCGGCTTCCTCTACTTTTGCCAAATCAAGGGCGGGTTTTTCAACATAACTACGAATGGAAGTACATTTCTTGTACTCGAAATCAAACTCCTCAAACTGGGCGTCTTTGGTGATGTCTACTAACACAGGGCCTGGTCGTCCTGATCTTGCAAGGTAAAAAGCTTTGGCAAGTGCTTCGGGGATCTCCTCTGCGCGTGTAACCTGGTAATTCCATTTAGTTACTGGCATCGAAATCCCAATCACATCCGTTTCCTGGAAGGCATCACTACCTAATAAACCAGATGGCACTTGACCTGTTATACAAACAAGAGGAGTGGAGTCGATTTGTGCATCGGCTAATCCTGTAATTAGGTTCGTTGCTCCCGGACCAGAAGTTGCCAGGCAAACGCCCACTTTTCCTGAAGCTCGTGCATAGCCTTGTGCAGCATGACTTGCTCCCTGTTCATGACGAGCAAGAACATGATGGATTTGCTCACGGTAATCATAAAGAGAATCATATACCGGCATAATGGCTCCGCCAGGATATCCAAAGAGCATATCCACACCTTCTTCAAGTAGAATCCGGACCACGGCATCTGCGCCAGTAACTCGTTCAGTTGAGGTTGTTTGTGTCGTTGTTTGATTGAGTGTGTCTACCGTTCCCATAGTGAGTGAGTTGAGAATGACTGATTAGAACTCATCGGTCACGCAGCCTTCCGAGGCTGATGAAACCGTTTTCGCATATTTGTACAATTGTCCGCTTTGTTCTTTAAGCGGAGGTTCTTGCCAGGCTTCTCGCCTGATTTCCAATTCCTTTTCCGAAAGATCTACATGGATAGTATTTTGCTCGGCATCAATACTGATGAGGTCTCCATCCTGGATAAGTGCGATAGTTCCTCCTGATTGCGCCTCAGGAGTTACATGTCCAACCACGAATCCATGTGAGCCACCTGAAAATCTACCGTCAGTGATTAACGCCACATCTTTGCCTAGCCCAGCGCCCATGATAGCTGAAGTGGGTTTAAGCATCTCAGGCATTCCTGGTCCGCCTCTTGGTCCTACATATCGGATAACAATGACATCTCCTTTTTGAACTTTACCATCTTTAATGCCATCATTGGCTTCTTCTTCACTGTCGAAAACCCGAGCCGGGCCTGAGAAAGCCAATCCTTCTTTTCCGGTAATTTTTGCTACGGCTCCTTCTTCAGCAACATTTCCAAAGAGGATTTGAATGTGACCATTTGTCTTTATTGGAGTAGAAACCGGGAATACAACTTTTTGCTCGGAAGAGAGGGGACTGATATCCTCCAGGTTTTCTTCAATACTTTTCCCAGTTACAGTAAGGCAACTACCATCGATCATACCTTCATTCAGCATGAACTTCATTACTCCGGGAATTCCGCCCACATTATGGAGATCTTCCATTACATACTGCCCGCTGGGTTTTAAATCAGCTAGGA
Organism: Balneola sp.; assembly: GCA_003712055.1. Classification (NCBI taxonomy): domain Bacteria; kingdom Pseudomonadati; phylum Balneolota; class Balneolia; order Balneolales; family Balneolaceae; genus Balneola; species Balneola sp. Next base: position 869,536 of record RHLJ01000001.1, on the reverse strand, counting down.
AAGGAGTGGAATCACTAATTTCCTGGAAATCAGCTAAAGTAAACTCCAGGTCAGCAGCTTTAGCAATGGCAATCATATGGAGCACGGCATTAGTTGAGCCTCCCAGGATTGTGATCAGTTTAAATGCATTTTGTAGAGAGGTTTTAGTAAGGATATCTCTCGGCTTGATATCTTTTTCAAGCAATGCATATAAATGCTCCCCAACGGCTTCACATTCCAGTACTTTATCGGCGCTGGTGGCAGGATTGGAAGCATTATATGGAAGACTCATTCCCATCGCTTCTATTGCTGAAGCCATAGTATTAGCCGTGTACATACCTCCACAAGCTCCCGGGCCGGGGCAGGAGTTCATTACGATATCTTTGAACTCCTTATCATCAATTGAACCCGATACTTTTTGTCCCCAGGCTTCAAAGGCTGAAACCACGTCTAACTTTTTCCCATTATGATGTCCCGGTGCAATAGTTCCTCCATAAATCAGAATAGCGGGACGATTGATCCGAAGCATTGCCATCAACGCTCCCGGCATATTCTTATCACATCCAACGATTGCAGCCATTCCATCATAGCTCATTCCTTTAACCATCGACTCCATAGAATCGGCGATTAAATCCCGGGAGGGAAGGGAGTAACGCATCCCCGGAGTTCCCATTGAAATACCATCACTTATACCAATGGTATTGAAGATGAGGCCAGTCATTGCATGGGCATTTACACCTCGTTTTATATGAACAGCAAGATCATTTAAGTGCATGTTACAAGGATTTCCCTCATATCCTGTACTTGCGATTCCAATCATAGGCTGTTGCAAATCTTCATCAGTAAGTCCCAGTGCATGGAGCATCGCCTGGGCGGCAGGCTGGGAGCCGTCTTGCGTAATGTGTTTGCTGTATTTGTTCAGTTCTGCCATTAATTCTTTATCAAAAAAAAAGCCTTCCGGTTGGGGAAGGCTTAGTTTAAAATCGTTGTCCTGTCAACATAGAGCTTTCCCTGGTCGGTATGATTTACCAATGACGCTAATAATGACCAAGGAAATGATTGTTGATAACATAATTAATCTGTTTGCTCGCAAAGAAAAAGCTTCTTGCCTCGAAATACAATCATCAGATGAAATAAATATTCAGAAAAATGGGATGGCCAAAGAAAATTTATCGTCCGTTTCTGGGAGTAAATTTCGCTCTAATGACTTCCTGGATAGGTTTTTGATCAATTTTGGATTCCAACCAGGATATGATGTCCAAGTATAAAAACGCCCGGCGCTGGTATGGCTTTTTCTGGATTTCAAGAAGGGTAGTACGAAGGTTTTCGAACTCTTTGGTTAAATCCTTCGGGTTGATAGAGGTAAGGTTCCGAAGGAACTTCAGGATTTCTTCTTGTACTGAATTAAGGTCGTTCATCTTGATGATGAAGCGATAAGTAGAGCGAACCTGGTATTCCAACAGCGTTTGGTTCCCAAGCTCAAAGTGAGCTATGAGATTCAGAATTCGAGCAAAGCAGTGGATATCCTCCCTCAGCCTTGGATCAGGGTAGTTAATGATTCGGTTTAGATAAGAAATAGCTTCCTGAATCTTACCAGCACCGAAATACATACTCGCGATTTTGTAATAGAACACAAGGATCCTGTGTGGATCGATTCGTGATTCGAATTTCTCAAGTTCCTTTTCAAGTTCAGGAATTAGATCAAGGCCTTCGGTAAAAGTACCCGCCATAAAATGCGCATTAATACGCGAGGTGTAATAGTACTGAAAGCCCAGGTTTTCAATGTTCTCCGTGATTCTGATTGGAGGGTTATCCAGGAAGTATTTTAGATGTTGTACTTCTTTCTCATGCTTGCTGTAATGTCCTAGAATGAACAAAGCTTCAAGGAGAACATGCATTCCTTTAAGGTACCATACAGACTCTAATTCAAGCATATCCGGATTATTGCGGAAATGCTCAACCCATTTTTGTGCATGGCGGTATTGCATCAAAAAGTCCTGAACAATTAGGCTATACCAAGCATGGGACACATTCAAATAATGTTGCTCAAAGAAACCGACGTTGCTTAAATCAATCTGAGAAAGAGCTTTTTCAAAGAATCGTTCTGTGATATCATAGTCCTGTTCACTTCGAACATGCCCTGCTTTGATATAAATACCATATAACCTGAGTGCGAGATTAGAAAGCTGATGATAGGTATCAACAGACTGAATGGATTTTTCTGTCTCCTCAATAAGTTGATCTGCCCGATTTCTCAGGCTGCGCGTGATGTACTGAGATTCAATTAGCTTTTCAAAGCCAAGTATCTCTGCAGTAAGGGTTATACGATGGTGTTCGTAAGAAAGCAGTTTAGCCTTTTCAAGGATTTTCAGGCTCTGCTTATACAAACCCTTGTCATACAAAATTCTTGCATAATCTATTTGCTCCCTAAGCTGAATATCTATGTTATGGCTTACATAATTCAGCCTGAGGCTGGTCATGATCTGCTTGTATAAATGAGCTTTCAGGTTAGAAAGCTGCACTTTTTTTAACCCGGAAATCTTCCTGAGGATCAGTTCTTCATCATATCCCTTCGCTTTATCAATAGCATCAAACAGCTGTATAAACTTGGCATCCTCGGAGCTATTTCTAAGTGCATAAATTTTAAACCCTCTTTTTTCTGCCTTAGTGAGGGATTTAATTAGCTGATATAGGTGATCGTTGGGCTGGTTGGCCATTGTAAAAAAAAGCGCTTATCGGAGTATGTAAGCTTTTTATAATTATACCTTTAACTAATTCCTAAGTGGAGCTGTAGTTTTTTGGATGTTGTAATATAGATGTATTTCGGTTTCGTAAGTAGAAGGTAGCCAATTACTTTCGAACACCAATTACGGATTCTGACCAAATCTGTAAATGACGTTGATAAGTTAGAAATCAATAGCACAATGCCAAACGACCGAATTCAGATTTTTGATACCACGCTAAGGGACGGCGAGCAGGTCCCTGGCTGCCAGTTAAATACCGATGAGAAAATTGAAGTAGCAAGAGCACTGGAAAGCCTCGGGGTAGATGTGATGGAAGTAGGTTTCCCAATCTCAAGCCCTGGCGATTTCCATTCTGTTCAAAAGATTGCTGCAATAATTAAAGAATCAACGGTATGTGCACTATCCCGAGCGGTAGAAAAGGATATTGAAGTAGCAGCAGAAGCAATCAAAGATGCTGCCAAGCCTAGAATTCATACTGGAATCGGAACTTCAGATAGTCATGTATTTGACAAGCTGAGAACCACTCGCGAGAATGTAATTGAACGCGGAGTTGCTGCAGTCAGGTATGCAAAGCGCTTTGTGGAAGACGTTGAGTTTTATGCTGAGGATGCGGGACGAACTGACAACGAGTTTCTAGCAAAAGTAATCGAAGAAGTGGTTGCTGCGGGTGCTACCGTAGTAAATATTCCGGATACTACCGGCTATTGCCTACCCTGGCAATATGGAGCCAAGATCAAGTACCTCAAAGAGAATGTGAAGGGAATTGATAACGTCACTATTTCTACCCATTGTCATAATGATTTAGGATTGGCGACAGCAAACTCAATCGCTGGAGTAGCAAATGGTGCTGGGCAAATCGAATGTACTATAAATGGTATCGGAGAGCGTGCTGGTAATGCTTCGCTGGAAGAAGTAGTGATGATTATGCGTCAACACAAAGATCTAAATTATGATACAGGCATTAATGCACGGTGTCTCAAATCAATTAGTGAATTGGTATCTACAAAAATGAGGATGCCTGTTCAGCCAAACAAAGCCATTGTAGGAGCTAATGCGTTCGCTCATTCTTCCGGTATTCATCAAGATGGAGTAATAAAAAGCCGGGAAACCTATGAAATCATAGATCCGCTGGAAGTAGGAGTGGACGAATCCTCAATTGTGCTTACTGCCCGTAGTGGAAGGGCAGCATTGAATTTCAGAGCCAAAAAATTAGGCTTTGATGTTACAAGGGAAGAGATGGAAGGATATTATCAAGAGTTTTTACTTGTAGCAGATGAGAAAAAAGTAGTGCAGGATCACGATTTAATCGTACTTTTTTCCAGAACAGCTTCTAAAACAGCCTAGCCAAAAATATGGGAAAAACATTATTCGAGAAAGTCTGGGATCGTCATGTGGCGGATAAGGTCCAAGGTGGACTGGAAATTCTTTATATAGATCGCCATTTCATTCATGAAGTAACCAGCCCTCAAGCATTCGATGGAATTCGGAATAGGGGTATTGGTCTATTCAGGAAGGATCGTATTGTAGCCACTGCCGATCATAACGTGCCTACAAAAGACCAGCATCTTCCAATCAAAGATGTGCTATCCAAATTTCAGGTCGATACACTTACCAAAAATTGCGAAGAATTTGGAATCGAACTATACGGTTTGGGTCATAAATATCAAGGTATTGTTCATGTAATCGGGCCTGAACTTGGAATCACCAAACCGGGAATGACCATTGTTTGTGGGGATAGTCATACTTCTACTCATGGAGCCTTTGGAACCATTGCCTTTGGTATTGGGACTTCCCAGGTGGAGCAGGTAATGGCAACTCAGTGTTTATTACTTCAACGCCCCAAAACCATGCGGATCAATATTGAAGGAGAGCTTGAAGAAGGAGTGTATTCCAAAGATATCGTACTCTATATTATTTCAAAGCTAGGTACAGCTGGTGGGACCGGCTATTTTGTGGAATATGCAGGTTCAGCTATCCGATCTCTTTCGATGGAAGCCCGGATGACCATATGTAATATGAGTATTGAAATGGGAGCAAGAGGCGGTATGATCGCTCCCGATGAAACCACTTTCGAATATATCAAAGGCAGAAAATATGCCCCTGAAGGTGAACAATTTGATGAAGCGGTGAGTTTTTGGAGCAGCCTGTATTCAGACGAAGATGCCGAATTTGATGCAGAATTCACTTTTAACGCTGAAGACATTCAGCCTATGATTACCTATGGGACCAATCCTGGAATGGGTATTGGTGTCACGGAGTATATCCCAACACTGGATGAAGTTAAAAATCCGGATGCATTGCTTAAGTCGCTAACGTATATGGGACTTGAACCTGGAGAACGGCTTCTTGACAAGAAAATAAATCATGTATTTATTGGGAGCTGTACCAATAGTCGAATTGAAGATCTCAGGATTGTAGCTGGCTATGTGAAAGGAAAGAAGAAGGCTCCGCATGTACAGGCCATGATTGTACCTGGATCAAAACAGGTTGAGGTCCAGGCTCGGGATGAGGGTATCCATGAAATACTTGCGGAAGCTGGCTTTGAACTACGAGAACCAGGATGTTCCGCATGTTTGGGGATGAATGAGGATAAAATCCCTAAAGGCGAATACTGTGTTTCCACTTCAAACAGGAATTTTGAAGGTCGACAAGGACCTGGTGCCAGAACGATGTTGGTGAGCCCACTCACTGCAGCAGTTATTGCAGTAGAAGGTAAAATTGTAGATGCCCGAGAATATATTGGAGAAGGAGTGTTGAGTTAATGGAAAAATTTACCACGTTGAAAACCCCGGTTATTCCACTCCCCGTTCAGGACATTGATACCGATCAGATCATCCCGGCGCGTTTTCTCAAGGCCACTTCCCGGGAGGGATTTGGAGATAACCTTTTTAGGGATTGGCGTTTTGATGAGGAGGGTTCTCCCAAACCTGATTTTGTGCTTAACGACAATACCTATTCAGGTTCAGTGCTAATTGCAGGCGAAAATTTCGGATGTGGTTCCAGCCGTGAACATGCTGCCTGGGCTCTGGTCGATTATGGTTTCAAAGCAGTAGTTTCGAGCTATTTTGCAGATATATTTAAAGGCAATGCCTTAAATAATGGATTGCTTCCAGTACAGGTTAGCCCGGAGTTTTTAGCACAACTGCTTAGTATGGTCACTGAAGATCCTTCTGTTGAGATCACGATCGATTTGGAAGCACAGCAAATTTCGGTAGAAGAAAAGGGACTCTCTGAGTATTTTGAAATCCATCCTTACAAAAAGATGTGCTTACTCAATGGATATGATGACATCGATTTCCTGATAAGCAAAAAAGAAAAAATAGAAGCGTTCGAGAAAACACACGTGGAGTTCTAGAAGATGGAAAAACGTATTGCAGTATTAGCTGGAGATGGTATTGGTCCTGAAGTAGTAAAACAGGCCATTAAGGTTCTAAATGCCATTTCTCATAGATATAAGCATGTTTTTGTTTATGATTTCGCTCTTGTGGGTGCGGCAGCAATTGACGAAACCGGAAGCCCTCTTCCTGATGAAACCATAGAGGCCTGCCAGTTAGCAGATGCGATTCTTTTTGGAGCTATTGGCGACCCTAAATACGATGATAATCCCAAAGCGAAAGTGAGACCGGAGCAAGGCTTACTTCAGCTTCGAAAAACCCTTGGGTTATATGCGAATATCCGACCGGTTCAATTGTTTGAGTCATTAATTGAACGATCCCCTTTAAAAGAAGACCGAATTACCGGAACTGATTTAGTAGTATACCGCGAATTGACCGGTGGCATTTACTTTGGAGAAAAGGGAAGAGCAAAGGACGGAAAATCGGCTTATGATCACTGCAGCTATACGACCGAAGAAATTTCACGGATAGCAAAAATGGCTTTTGAGGCAGCAGGTCGAAGACGAAAAAAGCTTACCCTGGTTGACAAGGCAAATGTGCTGGAAACTTCACGCTTATGGAGAGAAACGGTACAAAAGCTATCGGAACACTACCCAGAAATCGAAGTGGAATACTTATTTGTAGATAATGCTGCCATGCAGGTTATTCAGCGCCCCAACCAGTTTGATGTGATTTTGACCGAAAATATGTTCGGAGATATCATATCAGACGAAACAAGCGTAATTACTGGATCTATTGGCTTATTGCCTTCCGCCTCGGTTGGTCGTGATACATCTCTTTACGAGCCCATTCACGGGAGCTATCCTCAGGCTGCCGGGAAAGACATCGCCAATCCTGTAGCAACCATCTTATCAGCAGCCATGATGCTGGAAAGTTTTGAGATGTTTGAAGAAGCTAAGCGTGTGAGAACTACCGTTAGTAAGGTCATTGAGAAAGGATTGGTCACTCCTGATTTAAATCCCGAGGATTTTATTTCCTGTTCTAAAGTTGGAGATATAATCGCTCTTCTTATAGAATCTGATGTAGAAGAAGAAGCGGATTTCGATAATGTATTTGAAGGTAGTTTGCCGTTGATTTAAATTAAGCCTTATGGGCTCTTGTTATCATGTTGTTATTCAGCTTAAGGACAAAAAACACCTTCTTCTATTTAGTGACCTATCAGTACAAGAATTAAAAGAGAAATTCCTTAAGACTTACAAAAAGAAAAAGCCCTTCTTTAAGAATGGACTTAAAATTGAATATTCCGAAATAAAAAAAACTAAGATCAGAAGAACTGAATTCCCTCTAAAAGAGGAACTCAAAACATTCAGAGAAGAAGAGAGAAAAAGAATCGACGAATTTAATAGAGATCCTAGTTTTACTCTTATAAGCCTAGGCAGGGGGCGGGAAGAAGTGGATATTAGATATCGGGGTATAGATGTTACAAACAAGTACATAAATAGTAGCCTGAATGAAGAGTCATTCAACTTAAAATGGATCAACAATCCATGGATAGTAACAATAGTTGGAGGGCTAATTCTATTTATACTTACTATTAGTATTTCAAATTTATTCCGAGATAATGTGATTAGCGAGACACCCTCTTCTACTGAAAAAGGAACAGACACAACTTTGGTACCTCAAAAAAAAATAAATGAGCCGATTAGTAAAGAAGTAATACTTAGTATTAGAGTTGAATCATTCGACTTCATTAGAATAGCTGAAGGCGATAATTTTTTACCTGCCGAGTATTTCTGGGAATTGTTTCTTTATAAAAGAGATGTCAATGAAAAGATATTAATTGGAAGAGTAGCAGGTAATAAAATTTCAAATAATAATAAGGACTTAAAAATTATTCATGCTCCTGGACTTTATCCTATTGGGAAATCTAATTCATTTTCAGTTAGCGCTGATTCTGCTTATTTCCTTATTTTTTTAGCTGAAGAAGTAGATCAATTTGAATTAGAAGATTCAAGACCTACTGAGGTTAATGATAGATATGAGTGCACTGATAGTGGTGATTTTAATATCAAGGAGCTTAAAAAAATATCTAATGGTAAACTAGTCATTAGGTGCTCTTATAGTAGAGCAGATGATTTGTTTATAAATATTACTTATTCAATAAATTAGATTTTAGGATTTCAATTCGTAGGTTAATTTGCCTTTAATCTGAATCTTTATTGTATTAACAGGTACCTATTAAACAAGGAGGTACCATGGTAATCAGTTATAAGGCAGCACAAAAACAACCGGAAAAAGTTGTTCCTCAAGCATTACAAGCCCAGGATTTCATGACCAGGAAATTAATCACCTTCAATCCTGATCAGCCATTACATGAAGTCATTCAAATTCTTATAAACAAAAAAATATCCGGCGGACCAGTAATTGATAAGCATGGAAAATTAGTAGGTGTAATTTCAGAAGGTGACTGTTTAAAGGAAGTAGTCCGAGGTAAATACAATAACAGTCCTCAGATGATGGGAGTAGTTAAAGACTATATGACAGAAGAACCCATCACTATAAATCCAACCATGAATATTTTCGAAGTAGCTAAGTTATTTCTCAAGCTGAGGCTTCGTCGTTTTCCCGTTCTGGACAATGAGAAACTGGTAGGTCAAATTAGTCAGCGAGACGTTATGGCGGCTATCGAAGAACTAAAGAATGAGACCTGGTACTAGCACTTAGTGCAACCCCATGAAGTACTCAAATCCATCAATGATGTCTAAATAAACTCCATCAAAGCCTGAATCAAGAATCTTCTGCAGGTAGGAGCTTTCGGTACCATAAATGACTTTTTTCCACTCCTTATTCCAATATTCTACCTTATAATTTTCAGGCCAGTTTGGATTTTCTTCGACAATCCATTCAGGATTTCCTGGAGTCCAGGTTTCGTCCCAGTAGTATCGATAGGTTTCAGCTTCACCAATGCTCATATAGCTGATTACTAACCGGCTTCCACCATTCGCTTTAGTTTTGAGCTGGTCGATGTCAGTTTTTGTAAGTAATGTCCCCAAATAAAAGGCGTCTATAATTACCGCATCATAATTGGTACCACTTATGTCAGCAATAAACTCTTCTTTGGAAGAATAGGCTCCTGGATTTATCAGGTATAAAAAATTCTTTGCATCAGATAATTTTTTAACAGAGGTAGAATTTTCGTTGGAGATATTCTCGGGATAGAGTGGAATATTATCCAGGGCTCTACGATCTGCTGCAAAAGAGACATATCCTTTCTGTAGGTTCCGGATGAAAGAGCTATCCATTTTAGAAGGGGTAAAAGTATAATCGGTCGTTAGTACAGTCTTCCCAAACTGCTTTCCGATATCCAGGTAAAATTCCAGGTAGTCGATCATCTCTTTCGAAGTATTGAGATCATCTCCCTTATTTCCATAATACAGGCTTTCCTGTCCAAGACCATCAATAGAATTTAGGTAGGAAGTATCCGGGTTTCCATTCCATAAGCCATTATCCGAAACGAGTCGGTGACCATTCTGGGGAATAACGATAAAGTCGGGATTCTGCTCTCTGGCATAAGTCGAAATTTCCTGGACAAAGGTTCTCATTTCTTTTTGATAATCGATCTCCGACTCGTTGGAAGTCTGTTCCGTCGTGCAAGCCTGTATGAACAGTAGATACAGGATGAGTAGATTTGTCGACAAATGAAACATGAGTTTATTTTTGGGCAGCATTTCTTATTTCCTACCTTAAACGCGAACTAAGGTAAAGAAAAAAGTTGACCGATTTTTTCATCAAGGCAAAGGAAAATTTAACCCGGTATTGGGCATATGATGCGTTTCGTGAGGGGCAGGAAGAAGCTATTCAATCGGTACTGAAAGGCACAGATACGCTGGTTCTGTTTCCAACGGGGGGAGGTAAATCATTATGCTACCAGGTTCCTGCTACTGTTCTGGAGGGTCTTACTCTTGTAGTGTCACCATTAGTGGCTTTAATGGAAGATCAGGTTACACAATTAAGTGAGAGAGGCATTTCATCTACCTATATAAATAGTACACTTACAAGCTATGAAGTAGAACAGCGATTGGTTAACGCCAGGAATGGGATGTACAAACTTCTATATTGTGCCCCCGAACGATTGGGAAGTCCGTTGTTTCAGGCAGAATTGGAGCGGCTTTCTATTCAACTTGTTGCTATTGATGAAGCGCACTGTATTTCAGAATGGGGCCATGATTTTCGTCCTCCATATCGCAAGATTCGGGAAAACCTGGCCAGTATAGCAGAGCATACCCGATGGCTGGCTCTTACAGCTACAGCAACGCCCGAAGTAAGAGAGGATATTATTTCTGTATTGGGGTTTAATGAGCCGTCTATTATCTCAAAAGGGTTTGAGCGCCCAAACCTGAAGTGGTGGGTAACCAAAACTCCTCAAAAAAGAGACAGGATTACTGAAGCCGTACAAAAAGCTTCGGCAAAAGGGGATGGATTAATGTACGCAGGTACTCGAAAGAATTGCGAAGACTGGGCGCTTAGATTCACAAAAATGGAAATTAACTCTGAGGCGTACCACGCAGGGTTAACTGCTGAGTTAAGAAAAGAGATACAACATCGTTGGATTAGTGGAGACACCCCGCTGGTTACTGCTACTAATGCATTCGGAATGGGGATAGATAAACCCGATTGCCGGTTTGTGATTCATGAAGAGATGCCAGGTTCGATTGAAGCATATTATCAGGAAGCTGGCAGAGCAGGAAGAGATGGAGAAGAAAGCTTCCCGATTCTGTTCTTTCGTGAGTCTGATTACCAGAAAGCGATTAAGCGGATCGAACAGAGCTATCCTACTTATGATCAAATGCAGAAGGTATACGTCGCTTTGGGTGATAGCCTGAATCTGGCCCTGGGATCGGAAGTTGACGAAATGGTAGCTTTTGAAATGGAAAAACTAAGCGTACGATCCTCTTTGGCTATTCCAATTTGCAGAGCGGCTATTCGTATGATGGAACAATTTGGCGTAGTTGCGGTCAAGCGAGGAATTCCTCCTAAGGCTAGCGTACAGTTTAGCCTAAGTCCTGACATGATGATAAAGTTCAAAGAACGCTGTCAAAATCCGGAAAAGGCTGAGTTCGTTGATAAACTGGAAAGAATGTTTGGCCACTTTGCTCATGCACATATGGTAGAACTGGATCTGGAATTCGTGCTTGAAAAACTCGGGGTTACAAGAAATGCGCTTATAAAAGCATTAAATGTATTGATGATGAACGATCATGTATTAATGTTCGCTCTATTCCCCGAAAGAGATATGATCAGGTTACTGGAAGCGCGGTCAAAAGAGATCCCTGTTACCAGAGAAATGGCAGAATCATACCGGGCTAATTTGCTGAAAAAATTGGAGAGGATGCATGGCTATATACTAACTCAGGGATGCCGGGAAGTGTACCTGCGTACTTATTTCGGAGAGCTGAATGCTAAACCCTGTGGCCATTGTGATAATTGTTTAAAGAAAAAAGAAGAGCATATTCAGCTTGATAGAGATGAGTTGAGGCAACTTATGGATCTAATAAATGATCAAGGCCTGGATATAGATAAAATTGTCAATCGGTTAGAGTGGGCTGAAGACAAAGTGAAAACGGGAGTAGATTATCTGGTTAAAGAAGGGCTGATCAATTAACAATGATTCAATTAACAATTAAGAATTAGGAATAGATATCCAATTATTCCTAATTATACTATTGACTATTCTCAAGTGCTTGTTGCTCTTTTTTAATGATGTTGAGTGCGGAATCAAGCCTGGCGATATGTTCATCGGATCTGCTTTGATAATACTTATGAGAGTTTAAGAATTGTTCTTCCTCGATATTGTAATACAAAAACAGTTCACTCATGAGTGTATCAAGATCGAGAGAATCAGAACTGGTAAATGCAATGGCGTCTAATAGCTGAAGTTCTACCAATAACTGGATATAAGTGCCCTCTTCGATAAGGTCATCAGGTAATGGAACCTGTTCTTGTTCAACACATGCTAAGGCCACAGCAAAGAGTAATGAAACAGCGAGAATATATTTCATTAACTAGATGGTGGTTTTGGGTTTAGCGGGCGCATTACAATTTCACTGATCAGGAAGTTATCAGGTGTTTCCAGTACATATTTGAGCGTTTTCGCCATATCAATGGGTTGCATCATATTAGGGTGCATTTCCATACCATCAATAGTATCGAAGAAATTAGTGGCAATGGTACCGGGGAAGAAGCAGGTAACTTTTATTCCATCATATCTCAACTCTTTGAATAATGCATCACTAAAACCTCTCAGCCCAAATTTTGTAGCGTTATATGCAGAGAGTTTTGGGTTACCTAACAAGCCTGCTATTGATGCTATATTGGCGATGTGGCAAACATCCGGGTTTTTCTTCATTAAAGGGGTAATTAATCGGGTCAGGTAAAATACGCCGGTCAGATTTACATCAAGCATGGTATGCCACTCCTCCAGACTCAATTCATCCACATCAGCAAAATATCCCAAACCTGCGTTGTTCACCAGGATGTCAGGAAGGTGCTCATCATTAAACGTAGAGGAAACCCATTTTTCAGCGGCTTCAAACTTTGTTACATCCATTGTTACAGGGATAAACTGATTCCCTAAATGTGTTTTTATGGTATGGAGCTTATCCTCACTTCTTGCTAATCCATATACAGTAGCACCGCTTTCTACCAGTATTTTACTAAACTCTGCTCCGATTCCACTACTAGCTCCGGTTACGATGGCAATTTTCCCAGTTAAATCCATAAGAATTCTTTTATCTATTTTATATTCTCGGTTTCAAAGGTAATACAAAATGATGAGCAATTTCGATTCCTCCATTAATGAGTCGGTTCTATTTGTTGATATAGGTAATTCTGCAGTAAAGGTAGCTGTAAAAAATCAGGATAACTGGAAGGTGCATAGTTATCAATATGCTGAGGAAGCTGCTCATGAAATCAATAACAGGCTACATCCAGTTCAAAAAATTGTGCTTTCGAGTGTTAGAGAATCAACGAGAGATGTAATAATGAGCGAGATACAGGCTCATCTCGTAGACGAGCTAACTGTACATGATATACCCAGTGAAAAGCTGGATTATAGAACTCCCAAAACCCTAGGGATGGATCGTTTTTTAGTTTGTCTTGGAGCACATTCGGTCGAGAAAAAGGCAGTATTGGTAATAGATGCAGGTACTGCATGCACGATCGACTTTATGGACGAAGAGGGAGTATTTCGAGGAGGGGTTATCATGCCTGGGTTAAATCCCTTGCTCACCATTTTCAACCATAATGCTCCAGCACTACCGGAAGTAAGTCTAAAAATCCCAGATCTTTTTCCAGGTAAAAGCACAGAAGAATCGCTCCAGTGGGGGCAGGTAGCATTTTGGGTGGATGGAGTCAAAAACCAGTTGAATAGGTTTCAATCAGCTTTTGGAGAGTTTGATCTTTTTTTGTCTGGAGGGGATGTCGAAGCTGTTCACAAATTACTTGGTATGAACACTCGAATAGAGAAAGACCTGATCTTCAGGGGGATGGAGATGATGCTAAAAGGATAGAATTAAGAACATTGAACTTCGAACGCTGAACTTCGAAGTTCAATATTCCTCATTCTATGTTCGATGTTCTATATACCGATTATTCGGTTTCAGAAAGCTTTTTCTCAATCATTGAAATCACCATCTCACGGGCAACTTTGTTTTTACCTCCACGAGGGATTATAACATCAGCATAGCGTTTACTTGGCTCTACAAACTCCAAATGCATAGGGCGCACAAACTTCTCATATTGCTCGAAAACGCTTTCTACCGACCTTCCTCTTTTCCTTATATCTCGCTTTAACCTTCGTAATAACCGTATATCATCATCGGTATCCACAAATATCTTTATATCCATTAGCTCTAATAAATCAGGCTCGCTAAAAATAAGAATACCATCCAACAGAATTACCTGTGTAGGTTTCGCTGTAGTTGATTCTTCCTTTCTGGTATGAGCTTCAAAATCGTAGGAAGGAACTTCAACAGGATATCCTTGCATCAAAGCATTTAGATGGCGAATGAGTAACTCGGTCTCAAGAGAGGAAGGGTGGTCAAAATTCATTTTTATCCGTTCTTCAAAAGAAAGGTGCCCCAGATCCCTGTAGTACGAATCATGCTCAAGGCGTAGAATATTATCAGGGCCAAAATGGTCACAAATGTAATCAACTACTGTTGTTTTCCCTGAGCCGCTACCACCTGCTACACCAATTATTAAGGGTCTCATATGCAGGATTAGTTAGAGGACCTGAATGCCTCGGTGTTCTCGTATTCCACTTTGTAATCGCGGATAGCCCGGAAAATGGCTGATGCCATGATAGATTGACCATATTCACTGGTAAGAAAACGTTGTTCAGAAGGGTTGGTCAAAAAGCCGACTTCTACAAGAACTGCGGGCATTGATGCTTCATAAAGAACCTGAAAACCTGCTTGTTTAACTCCCCTGGATTTTCGATTTGCCCGGTTTGTAAATTGATCGTCAATCATGGAAGCAATATGCTCACTGGTTGCTATATATCCGCTGTGAGCGAGTTCGTAAATAAGTAAGTCTTCTTCAGTGAGTTCAAAAAATTGCTTTCCATCAGTATTGAAAACTGCATTTTCACGCTTCATAATTTCGAAAGATGCTTCGCTGCGATGAAGCCCTAAAAAGAAAACCTCGGTACCGCGTACGCTTGAGGATTTGAACGCATTTCCATGAATAGAAACAAATAAATCACCTTCTGCATCATTCGCTATTTGCCCTCTTTCAGCAAGATCAAGGAAGGTGTCATCATCCCTGGTGTACACAACTTTCACATCGGGTAGATATTCATTGATATAATCTCCAACCTTTTTTGAGATGATAAGAGCAACATCTTTTTCTCTTGTGCCTCTGTATCCTACAGTTCCAGGATCTTTGCCTCCATGGCCAGGATCAATAATAACGGTATCAAATACCAGCTTATCCCGAACGGAATTATAATTTGCATCAGGATCAACAGGCCGCGTAGGAATAGTTTCTATTTCTAAAGCATCTTCCGGATTGATATTTAGGTACCAGTTCTTTGCTAAAAATTGTTGAGTGTAGACTTCCACATCGTAAGGATCGGCTTTTGTCAAAGCCAGTAGCACATGCCTGCCATTCTGATCAATGTAGGCCTGAGATTTTACATACACTTCTGAATCCAGGTAAATATCCACTCCAAAGCTGTTTTCAAGTTTATATAACCGAACTTCCTGAATTTTACCTTGCTCGATCGGCATTTGAATGCCAGAGGTATCAATATCTGAAGCAAAAAGCTCCATTTGGATAAGATCAGGAGCAGGTTGAATGACCGAAAAGGAATCGATAGGCTGCGAAAAATGATACCTAACTACATAACCAAGGCCATCGCTACGTTCTGCCTTAGAAATACGATCAAGTTGGGTTTGTGCCTGGGTTGCTAGAGGTAGAAGCAACAGAACCGAGCAAATTCGGAACAAAACACCCAATGATCTTTTGTAGAAAGGGATTTTATTGCAGCTCATAATTTTGTAGATGATGAAAAATATACACTTTTACGCTTTGCAATGAAAGCAAGTGTTTATCCGCATTCCATTATTTTTGAATTCTAGATTGAAAACATCTACACTTTTTACTTATTGTTTCGAATCAAAAAATGATCCTTAACTAAACTTTATGGAGCCAGGGTACAACGTCGAAAAATTAATTGCTGAATACTGGAATCCTACGTACGAGGTGTTTGAGAAGGCGCTAACACATATTCCCGAAAAACATCTCAAAGAAATACTTAAAAAATTTGAAGAGGCGCAGCAAAAAGGATCAGGAAAAAAGATTCCTATTGAATCAATTAAGATACTCGGTAGGCTGGATGAAGTACATCCTTCAGATTTGGACCAGATTTGGTTAGAGGCGTTGGATGAAACCACAAAACCAATTCCTGAACTAATCAAACTTGTCCAGGAGAGGGAAAGGTTTGTAAGGCAAAAAGGGGATAGCCTTTATATTTCTATAGCAAAAGTGTTTAAAAGTATTAAGAGAGCGACTCGAAAAGGAGCGCTGATACTGAGTAATGCATTCAGAAGAGCACTTAGAAAAGAGGAGGTGGAATATTCGCCTCTGCTGCGCCATGTGCCATTAAAGAATATTTGCAAGGCTGCAATTCTTGACCTTATACCACAGATTTCGGCCTGGAGACTTTCTCAGCTTAGACAGTGTGCAACGGTAATAGATGAGCTCCAAAATTGGGTTTTTACTGAATCGGAGGGGGAAGAAGAAAAACCTTCATTCGATCAATTCATAGAAAAAAATATCGATACCTGGCAAGAGCTGGTTAAGGAGCATCAGAAAGAATTGGTGGCAGCTTTTAAGACCCGCTCGGAGCGTTTGTCTCGATATCTTTCAATTGTTGGAACTATTGAACTAGAGAAGGAATACTTCCATGACGAAGTAATAGAGTATAAAGCGGAAGTTTTCAGGAGAATAATCAAAGAATACGATAAAGAATGGAATTCTCTGTTTGATGCTATCGAAGCCCGCTTGCTACTTCTACCTGAACTTCATCACTTCGAAAACCGATTGGAAGATGCGGCAGATAAACTCAATCAGCAGCTGAGTGATATTTTCGAAAAAGTACTCTTTAGTTCTCATTCCAAACTGTCTAGCTCAATCTCAGAAGCAATTGATACGCTGAGCAATTTTCAGGATGCTGATCAAAAGAAATTTTCAGCAATTTGTAGTGAAATAAGACAAGAAATTTTAGGAATAGTGGAGAACGAGATTAACTCACCGCTTTCTGAGCTGATAGAGAGTCAAAAGATTCAATTATTGTTTGCAGATTACGTGAATAAGGTAACCGACTTCTGGAAGGGACAGCCGACTAAGGGAATGTTTGTGGAAGAAATGAATATCCAATCTGAACCTCCCACATTTGATGCCCAGCAAATTGATTGGCAGAAATTTGTGCAACGTATGTTGGGTACACACATCGCTCTTGAACTAGACAATGTCAAAATTAATCCGGAACAATATGTAGTCTCATTTATTCCTCACTTTAATGAGATTATCCAGATTATTGAGACTAACCTTGCCATTATTGACGAGATAGAGAAAGAAGAAAAAAATGAGCAGGATGATATAGCCAGGGAAGGACTCGAACGGAGTCTTACCAAAGTTAACGAAGTGGGAGAGTTGATTGAAGAAAGTCATAAGAAGCTAACTTCTATAGTTAATGCTCAGAATGAGATACTTGTTGACAAGCTATCAGAGTTCCTTGTTAACCAAAATGCTGGGGACGTTAAATGGATGGGAGCTCAATTAAAGGTGAAAGAGTCTGCTTATGATTGGCAAACTAAATTCACTGTGTATTGGGCTAGTTTACTGGATCGTATCGACCTGTTCTGGAGATTTGTTACTAAGAAATACAAGCAGTACGATGAATCGGTACGAAGTTATCTAGGCATCTCAAAGAGTGGTAAGAAATCAGAAGACAGTACTAATCTGGCCACCTTTCTACACGAAACTGACCAGAAATTTGAACAGTTACCATTCATATATCGCAAGCTATTCGACTTTAAGAGAGATATTGAAGCTTCTTTTTTTATAAGAGACCAGTTGAATGTAGAAGAATGTAAGAGAGTACTGGAACTGTGGAAGGGAGGGTTCCCTGCTTCGCTAGCTATTATCGGAGAAAAAGGAAGTGGTCGGTCGACTTTTTTCAGATTGGTTAAAGATGAGATACTGGCTGATGAGAAGGTGTACGAAATACCCATGAAATATACAGTGGCATCCGAAGAAGAGATAATAAGGGAACTGGCAAATAAGCTTTCACTATCAGAAGTTTCTTCCTCGAAAGAACTTGTAGCAAAGATCAAGAAGAACAGAAAGGGTTCGATTATCTATGTTGAAGATATCCAAAACTGTTTCTTGAGAAACATGAATGGCTATGGGGCCATTGAGTGCTTGTTATATGTTCTTTCAGAAACAAGAAAGGAAGTACTATGGGTGGTTTCATCTTCAAGATATACCTGGAGTTTTTTCAATATTGTACTGAACATTTCGGAATACTTTAGCCACACAATTTCTTCCGAGCTAAAGGAAGAGAGTGAGATCGAATCAGTAATAATGAACAGGCAAAAGGCGAGTGGTTACCAGCTTAGATTTAATGCCGATGCATCAGCAAAGAAGAGCAGAGCCTACCGGAAACTCCTGGATGATGACGAAGCCGCACAAGAGTATTTGAAAAATCAGTTTTTCTCCAAATTGTCGAAAATGGCTGAGGGCAATTCCACAGTAGCCATTATTTATTGGATTCGATCTATCGGAGAAATCACAGAATCACATTTTTTTATCAACCCATTTAATTTTGCTACTAATAGGCTGGATGGACTTGATTCAACAGCTTTATTCGCTTTGCATGCTTTTATTCTGCACGATACAATGAATGCACTTGAGCTATCCACCATACTTAATTCGGAAGAGCGAAATTGTGAAATGATTATTTCAAGGCTTGCCTCAAGAGGAATATTGGTTAAAAGAGAGGGCGCACATTATGTACTTAATAAGCTGATTTACAGGCAGGTAGTTCGTCAGTTAAAATTGAAAAACATTATTTAGGAGGATGGACTGATGAAAAGAAGGATCGTTGTTAATGTTCTATTAGTGCTGCTGTTAATCTTTTTAGCAGGAACGGATGTATTTGCTCAAGATTCACTTTCTGTAGCACAGTCCGATACTTCGGAGGTTAGGCTTTCGGTACAGTCTGAGATTGGTTCATTCCGTGATTTCTTTTCGTTTACAAAGATCTTATCAGCCCTTATTGTATTAATTGCCACTTACTTTATCAGTCGGTTTCTATCCTTTTTGCTGAGCGCTCTTGCAGAAACCAGGCCTTCCTATCGGTTAATAATTAAAAGACTTGCTCCATTTATTAATATTGCATTGTGGTCATTTGCGATTTTCATTGTGATAGCCGGAATCATTGCTCCTCCTATCGAAACCATACTAACTGTAGGAGCTTCTATCGGACTAGCCGTAGGTTTCGCTTCTCAGGATATTTTGAAGAATATCTTCGGCGGATTTATCATTATTCTGGATCGACCTTTCCAGGTTGGAGATAAAATTGAGGTTAGTGGTCATTATGGGGAGGTAACAGATATTGGCTTACGATCTACCAGAATTGTTACTCCAGATGATTCCTTGATCTCATTACCAAATGCAGATATTGTAAATAACGCGGTATCTAATTCGAACTCCGGAGCTTTAGATTGTCAGGTAGTCACTTCTATTTATTTACCCTTTGATGTTTCCATACCAGAGGTAAAAGCTATTGCTTATAAAGCAGCAGTTTCATCCAAATACACTTTTCTAAAAAAGCCGATTGCTGTCATAGCTAAAAATGAAGTTCACGAACAAAATTTCGTGGTTCATTTAAAGGTTAAAGTGTATGTAATTGATATCAGGTACGAGTTTCTTTTGATGAGTGAAATTACCGAGTTAGTACTTGGTGAACTAAACCGAAAAGGAATATTGATCAGGGAAGCTAAGCCGCAAAAAGTATAGACTTATTCACTTCTACTAAGAAAGTTTCCAATCCTGCACTTTTAATTTGACATTAACTCTCCGGGAAAGTACAATCCAAGTGCACATCTTAATTTTAATTACTGTAGGAGGAAATATATGAATGATGAAATATTTCTTGATGCCGCTGAAAATGGCGACCTCGAGACAGTAAAAGGGCTCCTAAACGATGGAGTAGACGTGAACACTAAAGACGAACACGATCGCACAGCTCTTTTAAAAGCATCTAAGCATGGTCATATTGATATTGTGACTTTATTAATTGATCAAGGCGCAGAAATTGATCATAGGGATAACCGGGGTACTACCGCATTGTATTGGGCCTCGACGAATGGATTTGAAGAAATTGTTCAACTGCTTATTGAACATGAAAGTGAAGTAGATGTACACGACGATCGTGGTTGGTCTGCCTTGGATCAAGCCGTAGCTCAACGGCATAATTCGGTAGCGAGTATGCTCACCGCAGCTGGAGCCCATTAACTGTTTTATTGTTAGCAATCTATAGATTAAAAATTAAGCCTCGATGAGAATCGGGGCTTTTTTTGTAGGGTTTAGTACTAATTCTATGAACATTTTATCTAAATCCAGGGAGTCTTTGCGAGGAGTTCGAAAGCATTATGCTCATTGAGTAATCGTATCGACGAAGCAATCTCCGCGAATACAGTTCTATCACGAGATTGCTTCAGGACTAGCTATCGCTTCGTCCTTCGCAAAGACGATTTTTTCTTTGCGGGATACTTCCGAAGGATCTGTGCGAATACCCGACAAGATCCTTCGTTATGCTCAGGATGACTGGGGAGTTTCTAGCAAAAAAATCTACTTCCCATAAAGGAGAAAAATGGTAGGGCGTTTATGAAGATCCAGTCCTTTAACTGATTTCCAATCTTTAATTGTCATTGACTGAATATCCTCTGAGGGTAACGTAATGTCGGTTGCAACACATAGCCTGGTATCCGGATTACAGGTTTCCAGTATTGATTTCAGCATTTCATTATTACGATAAGGAGCTTCCATAAAAAGCTGCGTCCGATCATGTCTTCGGGATTCTCCCTCTAGTTGAATCAGCATATTCTTTCGGCCTTTTGCATCAATAGGAAGGTAGCCGTGAAATGTGAACGACTGACCATTAAAACCGGAAGCCATTAAAGCAAGGAGTATAGAAGATGGACCAACTAAGGGAACTACTTTGATCCCATTTTGGTGGGCCATTTTTACAAGCTTTGCTCCTGGGTCAGCAACTGCTGGTACTCCTGCTTCCGACATTAATCCTACTTCTTTACCCGCTTTAAGAGGTTTAAGAAAAGAATAAATTTCCTGGTCGGGAGTATTCTTAGTGAGGGGATAAAACTCAATCTTGTATTCTGGGATAGTATCTCCGACCCATTGAAGGAATTTCACAGAAGTCTGGATATTCTCAACAATTAAAACCTCCATTTTTCGAAGAATGGAGAGTGTGTATTCCGGGATCGTGTTATTTCCCGGAGTTTTACCGAGTGTTGTTGGAATCAAATAAAGGGTGCCCTTACTCATCAATCCACCCGCTCAATAACAAGCTCTGGTTCTCCTACTTTGAGTTTCTTTGTTGCGTAGCGCGAAGCAAGGAAAGACGCAAAAATCAAGACTAAAAATCCTATAAAAGCAATTACCATATTAATAAGTGAAGTACTTTTTTGAAGATCATAAGTTGGAATCATAACGATATCCTGGAAGCTATCCGCTTTATAACGAATAGGAATTACCGCAGTATCAATAATGCGTTGTGCCATCTGTACAGATAATGACAATTTACGCTCCTGAATTTCTCTAGTAGGGTCGGGAAACCTGATTACTACATACCCATTACTTTGAGCTGCAATTTGCTTGATATCAAAATCCAGAACATCAGCGGCAATGCTTTGTCCATTCTCATAGGTATCGATGGTACCAGTGTATACAAAACCTTGTTGAATGATGATGAAGAGCATATAAGCTGGTAGCAACCAGATTAAATAAAAGATTCGGTATTTCATGAGTTAATTGGATATCTCATTAACGGTGGTTTCATATAAAGCAGGGTCCCAAATAAGGCGTTGCTGGTAATCTTCCTGCATATGGTTTGCTGAAAGATGTAACCAAAATGCCACAGGTAGTTTGTCAAAGAATATAGCCTGAGCAGAAGTGTGATCATCAAAGACAGAAGTTCCAAAATCGATACCACTTAGAATACCCATCCGGTTATCATATAGGGCTCCATATTCTGCGAAGCTTCGCTGTATGGCTCCACCTTCGAATACCCAACCCATTTTCTCTTTTACACGCATAGAAATTTCGGGAGACACCAATTCATTTTTATAAAGTTTAGCCATCAAACCAGCCATTTCACGAGCGGTAGTATGCGGGAAGTGCTCAAGGGCATTACGTTCTTCAATAAAGCTAAGGCTCAATCTATTTTCAGTGACCTGAGATTTAACCTTCAAATTATACTCTTCATCTTCTCCTAGTTGTCTGGCCAATCCAATAATTTCTTCTCTAGAGAAAGATGCTGAGGTATCAACCAAATCAGGATTTATAGAAAGATATAAACCAGAGAAGGGTAGAGGCTGATCGGTAGTGGTCAATTCCAGGCTATTCATCAATGCCGCAATGTTGTTCTCTCCAAGTCTGAACCAAAGATAATCTGAAATAGCCAAGTCACTGGTTTCCGCCATAGCAAATACAAGCTCATCAAGTATTATCGGTTCCCCCGATTCTTTTTCCAGAAGCGCTAATGATTTTTTGTGAGCTTCTTCACTCACATCGGGTAACAAATAGCGGTCAATCTCGCTCAGATCACCGACCACTTCATTAGGATCGAGGATTCCCTCTTCAACCTGACGTTCATATTCTAATAGCAGAAAGAAATTTGTAAGTGTACCCATAGTTCTGGGGACTTCAGCCTGGTAGTAAATACCCGAGTCAGGGTTGTCTACATTGAAAGAAACAATAGATATGAACTCAGGATGATCTCCAAGGAATTCAGTGAGGGCTTTTAGAGAATAAGTACTTTCGATATACTCATAACCCTCTCTCATGCCGTCATTATTGTCATAGAGGGTTCTAAAGGCAGAGTAATTGGGAATAATTACCAGGGCGTAGGTAGCAGATGCAATAATTACAAATATAGCCAGGAATAAAAGAGCTCTCTTCAAAGGTGAGATGTATTGATTACTGTTCTAGCGCGTCAAAGATACGAAGAACTAACATCTGAATGTTGAAGAAGGTTCAGTGGCATTATTAAATTTGTGGTAGCCATGTCTCGCTATGTTCGAAATAGCAAAGCTTCTGTCAGGAAATCCCTTGCATAATTAGCGCGCACAAATAAGCGCCGAAAGTTCCCACTCCATACCCAAGTACTGCTAGTAAAACACCAACAGGCGCTAGCGATGGAGAGAATGCTGAGGCCACAATAGGTGCTGATGCCGCACCTCCCACATTAGCCTGACTTCCCACTGCGGTGAAGAAGAAAGGAGCTTTAATTAGTTTTCCAACTCCCAGAAGTACAATAACATGGATGATGATCCACACAAAACCAATGACAAAGAAACCAGGCACATCTACAAAAGCTCCTAAATCCATTTTCATACCAATCGTCATCACCAGGATATAGAGGAATACGCTCCCGATTTTTGATGCTCCGGCACCTTCCAGATTTCTTAGATTAGTGAATGACATTGCAAAACCGCCAAGGGTAGCAACCACTACAATCCAGAAGAATGCGGAGTTTAGACTAAGTCGGCTAAGTGTTTCCGAGTTTTCACTAACCCATGGTCCAATAGTGTCACCAGCCAAATGACCAAGAGCAGTAATAACAAAAGCAATGGCAGCAATTTTCGTGAAATCAACCATAGTTGGTACTTTTGCAATACTAGCCTGGTAATCGGCTACTGTTTTCTTCAGTTCCTCAATTGCAGATGCGTCTGCTTTAAACCATTTATCGATGGTTTTGCTCATACCAGCACCATAAAGGATAAAAGCCATCCAAATATTGGCCACAATAATATCTACGGTGATCATCGCACTGAATAAGGTGTCGCTTGGCTGGAAGATTTCGTACATCGCGGTTTGGTTGGCTCCGCCTCCAATCCAGCTACCTGCAACGGTTGATAGTCCTCTCCAAACTTCATCGGGTCCCGCTCCTCCTACTATATCCGGATTGATTGCTCCAACAATCATCAGGGCTAGTGGTCCGCCAATAATAATTCCTGTTGTGCCAGCAAAAAACATAGCTACAGCTTTCCAACCTAGCTTCATTATAGCCTTCAAGTCAATACTAAGAGTAAGTAACACCAAACTGGCCGGCAGGAGATACCTTGATGCCATGTAGTATAAATTGGATTCATCCGGATCAATAACTCCTAGCGTGGTAAAAATGGAAGGGATGAAATAGCATAGTAGCAATGAGGGTACAAAACGATAAAACTTTTTCCATCCGGGATTATCACTGTGAGAAGTGGTGAAAATTATAGCTAGCAAAGCTAGTAAAAGCCCTAGAACAATGGCATCATTGGTGATAAGAGGCATGAAGTGTGGTTAGGTTAACACGTTGCCGATGAGAATAAGTAGTTTTGTGAAAAGGGGCAAAATGGTTATTGGTTAATAGTTATTGGTAAAATGCTTCTTCTATTAACCAATAACTATTAACTAACAACTAACCTCACTTTCCAAAGAAGTGAAGAAGTATATCATCAGCCTGAGCTCCCCATGCCCCCCAGGAATGCCCCTCATTTGTTTCCATATAAACGAACTCGAGATCTTTATTCTCAAAAATACGCTTCATTTTTCGAGCGTCGTCTGTGTTATCACCAATAGTCCCCACACTCATGAATATTTTATCAGGTTGTACCTCTGAGTCTCGCGCTATATCGTAAATTTCTTCCCGATACCAGAAAGCAGGAGCCTGAATTGCAACACCATTAAAAATATCAGGTCTTGAAAAGGCAAAGAAGGCGGCGTTTAACCCACCCAACGAAGTGCCAAGTATAACCCTCGAATTAGCATCCGAATCTACGTTGTAGCTAGCTTCTATCATTGGGATTAATTCATCAGTAAAAAAGGAAAGGTACCCCTCATTATTTCCAAGTTCATCCGCTCTTCGGTTTTCTGAACCATTATCAGGATTCAAAGGGCTGACAAATACTACCACAACGGGTGTGATTCTTTGTTGATGAATGAGGTTATCAAGTACTGTTGGTACAGCTCCAAGTTTTGGATCCGAATATTCCTGCCCGTCAGTAGTATATAAAACGGGAAGATTTTCCATGGTTTCATATCCGTTTGGAAGGTAAACCCGGTAATGAATAGGATATCCCATAGCATCACTATAAATCAGGATATTATCAGATATTGATCCCGTAGGAATTTCCGGAACTGCTTCAGTTAATATCTCTTGTTCCCAGTCTGGCATTCTGAGCTCCGAATTAGGTCCAAACCCACTCCATTGCTGGTGAGGATTGGCCGGGTCAAGAATCCAATTGTCTCCGTTAATAGTAACTTTGTAATCTAATCGGGCATCAGATGGGAATGTGGTTTTCCACATCCAGATATCTGTTCCATCGATATTCTCTCCTGATGTTTTAACATCTGTATTACCACTCCAATTGTTAAAATCACCATTCCAGCTTACTGACTCTGCTTCTCCGCGATAAAGAAATAATGCGGTTTCGTTTTCAGTGAAAGGGACTTGATTGTTGGAGATCAGCGATTCCCATATTTGATCGAGTTCTTGCCGGCGCTCACTCGTATCTGATATAGCTCCGGTTTCTTTGATGGAATTGATTAAAGTATCGATTTCTGGTATGTCGTCTTTTGGTGCACATACACTCAATATCAAAACACATAAAACAGGAAGAAGGTATCTCATAAATAGTTGGTAAAGTTCAGGTCCTGAAGATAGAGCATCCACTTTATTTTTCTGAACGATAGTCTTAAAACTTTTACAAGGCTTTTCTTAAGCAAGTGAGTATTTTTAGCCTCACTCGCAAAAATCAGCACTTAATACATGATTGTTTCAAAATTCGGGGGAACCAGTGTGGGTACTCTCGAAGCGATGCGCCATAGCGCATCGATTGTCGCTCAAAATCAGGAAAGAAAGCTCATAGTAATCAGCGCTACCTCAGGTACAACAAATGATCTGGTAGCTCTGGAGAATGGAGAGCTTTCATCTACTCAAAAAGAAGCTCTATTACTTGATATTGAGAAGCGCCACCTGGATATCATCAATCAGCTACAGAACAAAGAAGTATTAACTAGCCAATTTCAGAAGCAGCATTCCGAACTAAGACTTCACTTAGACAAGCAGGGGAGAGATAAGCACTGGAAAGACACCTTGTATTCCTTTGGAGAATTGATGAGCACAAGGATTTTTGTAGAAGTGCTGAATGAGACTGGCGTTCAAGCCAAATGGCTGGACGCAAGACAGGTGATTAAAACAGATTCTACATTTAATCAGGCGGCTCCGGATTTAGGTGTTATTTCAAAAAAGGCCTCAAAGCTAATAGATAAAGAAAATGTTTACCTAACTCAGGGATTCATCGGTTCTGATATTTTTGGGAATACAACCACATTAGGGCGTGGAGGAAGTGATTATTCAGCAGCACTATTTGCAGAGGCTGTACAAGCTGATACTCTTGAAATTTGGACAGATGTAGCTGGAGTTTATACTACTGATCCCAGAATTGTACCTGAGGCAGTACCAATCGCTGAAATTACTTTTGATGAAGCTGCCGAGCTTTCTGTTTTTGGGGGGAAAGTCTTACATCCTGCTACACTAAAACCAGCGATGAGAAGTGGAATCAATGTTAGAGTGGCCTCTAGTAAAGAACCCGACTTAGCCGGAACTCTTGTAGTAAATAAAGCCGATGCTGAACCTTCAATAAGAGCTATTTCGCTCAGGAAGGATCAAACATTGTTGACGGTTAAAAGTTTGGACATGCTTCACCAGCATGGTTTTTTGGCAAAGTTGTTTGGGCTTCTTGCTGACCATAAAATATCGGTAGACCTGGTAACTACCAGTGAGGTGAGTGTTTCATTGACCCTAGATACAGCATTGAAGGCATCAAATAAAGTAGAGCTTACAGAAGAAGTATTGGCTAAGCTCCGCGAGTTTTGTGATGTTGAGGTAGAGAAAGATCTTTCTTTGGTTGCACTAATAGGGAATCGGTTGGACCAAACCTCAGGGATTAGCGGCGAACTGTTTGGTTTACTCAATAATCATAATATCCGTTTAGTTTGCCATGGTGCTTCTCCGAATAATATTTGTTTTTTGGTAAAGGAAGGCACGGGAGAGGAAATTGTTCGTCTTTTACACAAGAAATTTATTAATTGATGGCTCGTTATTTCGGGGGTTAATCGTTAATCTCTTATTCAGATCAAATCACAATATTTCTATGTCTAAATTTTTTCTTTCTACCATCATTTTAGCATTTGTTTACTCAAGTGCTTTTGCTCAGGAATTCAAACCCAAGGAAGGAGATTGGGGGGCTGAAGTAAATTTTACTCCATTTTCATCTTCACCAATAAATATCAATTATATAAAAATTAGAGAATTTGCTAAGGCTAATAAAGCCATTAGGTTTGGGCTCTTTATTGGTGCAGAATTTGAAAACACCGAAGTAGGAGATGAAGATGTAAAAAATCAAACGATTGAGCTTAATCTACGACCAGGATATGAATTCCATTACCCGGGAACGGAAAGATTATCTCCTTATGTAGGAATTGAAGCTGACTTAGCGATTAAACTTTCAAAATCTGTGACCGGAGAAGGAGAGACAGAGCAAGAATTAGATGGAGCATGGAATCTTTTTGGAAATGAAAGGGGCTTTTATCGATTTGGTGTAAATGGTCTGGCAGGGGTAGATTTTTATATTTCTCCTAGACTTTACCTCGGCACCGAGTTTGGCTTTGGTTTTGAATATATACAACAATCTAAGATTGAGTTAACCGCTGGTGATACAACTATATCGGAAGAAGATGGTGGTTCTTCATTTCAGTTGGGTCCGAACGTAAATGGTGCTATCCGGCTAGGATTTAATTTCTAATGCATCGATTAAGTATCCTTCTATTAACAGTTATTTTTTTAAACTGTACTCATGGTTCGACTACACCAGGTGTGGGAGAGTCTGAAAAGTTTATAGCTCTTGCTGAAAGAATGAATGAAGAGCTTTTCATGTCTCAAAAATCTACCCGATTTACGGATGGAAAGAATTCATTTGTAGAGTTTAGAGTACGAAGCGTCGAAAGTGTTTTCCAAGGGGGTATTTCCGGAGCATCTATAAAAATTCCTTCTTTTGGAATTGATGAGGTTTTTGAGTTTACGGAGGTTTTGATGTTGGAATTGGAAATAAGAACTGTAGAAAATCCGGACGTTATAAGTATAATTAATACCCCTTTCATAGCTGCTACAAAAGAGCAGTATTATTCTGAATCAGAATTTCCGATCGATGAACTTTTCTATGCTCTCGAATTCCTAAGCTCAGGGTCACTCTCTGAATTTGATGATAGAATTGTTTTTGTCGACTATTTGAAAAATCAGTTTCAATGGAGTTCTATAATTTTTAGCGAAAGAATAAATGAAGAAAATGGGGTATATAAATTTTCATTCAGTGGTGGGACATTTACTTTTTGTGAAAATTTTCGATGTGACCCTTTTGTAACTGGTATTGGGAATGGTGAGCTCAATGCTTCGAAACTAGGTGAATTCCCAGATTTTTAGATTATGAAAATATCAGTAATCGGTACAGGAAAAACAGGCTCTAAAGTAGTAGAGATGCTGGGTGAAAGCCTCCTGTATGCTTTTGATGAGGATAATACCCCCACACTAGAGAAATTAAGAGAATCTGATGCTTTGATCATTTTTGTCCCCGGAGACGCTGTTTCTGAGATATTGGATTTAGTAATACAATCAGGTACTCCTGCTGCTTGGGGAAGTACAGGTTTTGAATGGCCGGAAGATTTAGATCAACAGGTAGCATCGGCTCGAACAAAATGGGTATTAGCGAATAATTTCAGTTTGGGGATGAATGTGATCAGACATGCCATTCAAACTATATCAGCTGGGTCTTCTATCCTGAATAATCCCTCATTCCACATTCATGAAGTACATCATGTTCACAAAAAAGATGCTCCAAGTGGTACAGCAATTTCATGGAAAAAATGGTTAGACAAACCAGCGGAAATAACCTCTGCCAGAGAAGGGGATGTGAATGGTATTCATGAGTTGACCGTATCGACCCAAAGAGAAAAGATTACGCTTAATCACGACGCATTAGACCGGTCAATTTTTGCTGAGGGAGCTATATGGGCTGCGGAACAATTGGTTAATAATCTGAATTTGAGTGAAGGAGTTCATACTTTTGGCGAGTTATTCGACAAAGTAATAAAGGAGCGATAAGTCATGGATACCCCGCTATGGACCGCCATGGTTACCCCGATGCTGGAAGACGGGAGCATCGATTACGAAAGTTTTGAAACTCTGCTTAGAAAACAGGAAGAAGCAGGAAATGGTGTATTGGTACTGGGGAGTACCGGGGAAGGCTTGAACCTGACTACTCCTGAAAAAAAGGAAATCATCAAATTTGTTAAGCTGCTGGATCTTGAAGTTCCGATGATGACCGGATTGGGAGGCTTTCATCATGAAGCACAAATTGATTTGATCCATTATGCAGATGAAGTAGGTACTGACGCTTTTTTAATTGTAAATCCTATTTATGCAAAACCCGGTAAAGAAGGTCAGTTGGCCTGGTTTAGTACCTTGATGAGGGAAACCAAAACTCCTTGCATGATTTATAATGTACCATCAAGAACGGGTATACATATGCATCCGGATGTACCAGCCCAACTCGAGAAAACCTTTCCAAATTATATGGGATTAAAAGAGGCGAGTGGAAGCGTGGAAAAATTCAAAGAGTTTAGAGATGCTTCTTCAGGTTCCAAACTTTTTTGTGGAGATGATAGCCTGATTAAAGATTTCGTAGGGGAAGGCGCTATTGGCCTGGTTTCTGTGGCTTCTAATGCCTGGCCTAAAAAAGTACGCATGTTTCTTGACATGCATTTACAAGGCAATACCGAACAAGTGTTTGGGGAGTGGGTAGAATCTGCGGATCTATTTTTTGATGCCCCAAGTCCTGGTCCCGTCAAATCTCTACTTCAGCACAAAGGATGGATAGCGAACGATACAGTTCGGTTGCCATTATCAGAAGATGATCTGAGCCCGGAAACCGAAGAAGCATTGCTGGAAGCGGATAAGAAGATCAATGAATGGTACGAAGGCCTAAGTAGCTAGACCGAAAAAAATGCAAGCGGAAGGTCCATCAGACCGTGCAAAAGTGCCACACTTAGAATTGATCCGTCCTTTTCACGAATAAAGCCAAAGGTTAGTCCCATAGTAAAGGTGAATACTGCCCAGGGCCAGGTTGGAGGAACGGTAACCAATGCATGAATCAATCCAAATAGAAGGGCCGCTAAAACCAAACCCCATCCAAACTGAACATTAGCGATTGAAAAAGGTTTGCCAAAATATCTGTTGAACGAAGACTGCAAGTAACCTCTAAAAAATAACTCCTCTCCAAAACCAACTATAAACAGGTAGTAGAAGATTTTTGAGATTACTGGGGCTTGTTCATAGGAAAAATAAGCTATCAATACAGTAAGGAAGCTAAATCCAATGAAAAGATTAACCGCTGTATTCGGAGTATTTTGGTGATTTCTTGATGGTAAACTTTGCGTGATCTTTGGTACCAGAAAGAGTACAAGTGCATACACTGTGGTTAAGGTTAATGCACCTGGCCAGTCAGTAAACTCCCACCCGAGCCAACCAATAAGCAGAAAAGACATACCCGCAGGTCCTGCTATTGCAATAGCTCTGATAGTAAGCATGAAGGAATCTGAAAATTCCGGAAAGTAAATTCCGAAGTCATCTTTTTTTTGATAAAACAGGTGAATTATCCCAAATGGTATTAGTACCATCATAAAAGCTTTTACAAAATATCTAAGAACGACACTATCTTTTTCAGAGAAGTCGAAGGGAAGGTGTTTAACATTTAAAAAGACAAGGATTACCACACCCCAGATGAAGAGTGGAGTAATCACATCCTTCCAAAAAAGCTTTTTAGTAATAGTCATACCAGTCAAGAAATAGTAAGAAAATTGTATTCCTTTTACTCAATTCAAAAACTATCTTTCCATTTATAACTGATGAATTATTCAACCACATGACTCACGAAGAAATTTTAGATCAATTAGAGGACGGAACAGTTCGTTCTGCTACTCCTACTGAAAATGGCTGGGAGGCCAATACCGAAGTAAAAAAAGCAATTCTTGGAGCCTTCAAAAACGGTACTAATGCCGCTTATGAAGGGATTTATGAGGGCTTTGTAGACAAACACAATCTTTCTCCGCGCTATTTTGAACCTGAAGACGGAGTACGTTTGGTTCCTGGGGGATCTTCGGTTCGGAGAGGTGCTTATGTGGCATCAGGGGTTATTATTATGCCACCTGCATATGTTAATGTAGGCGCCTATGTGGATGAAGGGTCTATGGTTGATAGTCATGCTTTGGTTGGTTCCTGTGCTCAGATTGGAAAGAATGTTCATTTGTCGGCGGGGGTACAAATAGGAGGGGTGTTAGAGCCCATCGGAATGTCTCCGGTAATTATTGAAGACGATTGTTTTATCGGAGCCGGAGCGGTTATTGTAGAAGGTATCCTCGTACGGAGTCGGGCAGTAATTGCTCCTGGAGTTACTCTTTCGAAATCTATTCCTGTATATGATGCTGTGAATGAAGTAATCCGTGAGCGTGGAGCCGAAATTCCTGAAGGTGCTGTTGTAATACCGGGCACGCGCCCCATGAAAAGCGAATGGGCCCAACAAGAAGGGCTTAGTATGGCTTGTCCAATTATCGTGAAATACAGAGATGCTGACAGTGATGCTTCACTAGAATTAGAAGACGCCTTGAGGTAATTTTTATTTAACCTCGTTGATCTAAGTTTTATTCAGCTTCTCTAATTCCTCATTTCTTTCGAAAGTGAAATCCATCCATTTTAATACTTGCAAAAAGCAAGTAAATGTGTATATCTTTATTCACTTTCAAAATGCAAGTAAAAAAATTATATCAAATTCCAGAAAAATGAATACTCAACAGATTGACCTAAGTAGTTTTAGAAAAGATTATTGGACGGAAGAGGAATACCAGAATGCCGAGCTGGTGGTAGATTTTGTCCAGAACATTATGAACAACCACAATTTTGATTATGTGAAGGAAAAGTTTGGAAGTCATAGGTATAAACAACACAACCAGACAATGACAGATGGTCTGGAAGGAGTTTTGAAAACAGTATCAGATTTCACAAAGAACTTTCCAGATTTCATGTACGATGTAAAGCACATTTATGTCGATGGGCCAAGTGTGATTCTTCATTCTCATGCTACAGCAGATAAAAATCATCGGGGAAATCCACAAAAAGGATTGAACATAATGGATATATGGAAGGTCGAAGATGGCGAAATCCTAGAGCACTGGGATGCTGTTCAACCTATTCATACGTTCATGAGGTTTTACGCATTAATTTCAGGAGGAAAATTCAAAAACGAGAACACGTATTTCTAGAAAGTGAATTTGATTACCTTCTTCACTAAAGTTTAAATCTTTGAATAGAACTAAATGAGATCAGACTGCCCGATTAGCTACGCCCTCGATTTTTTTGGAGACAAATGGAGTTTGTTGATCATCCGGGATATGATCTTTGATCGTAAACGGTTTTATAAGGAATTTCTGGAGTCGAAGGAAGGTATGGCCACCAATATTCTTTCCGATCGCCTTAAAAAGCTGGAGCTACATGGGGTTATAGAGTCCCAGGTTTATGAGAAACTAAAGACAAGAAAGGAGTATTCATTAACAGATAAAGGGAAAGACTTAATCCCTGTACTGGTTGATATGATGGTATGGTCGGCTACCTATCAGGATGATCTGGCACTACCAGGTGACTTCGTTCAGAAAGTAAAAGATAATAGGGAAGAGGTAATCGAAAATATTACTCAGAGCCTGGTCTAAATTTTTCAATAACCTCCAAACTCACCCAATAAATATCAGAAAATTCAGCATTCTGCCATCTATCCCTTCTTGAAAAGAACAGGAATCTCTCATCTGGAGAAATGTAGGGTGCAAATTCTCTGTACTCGGTATTTATTTCGTTGCCAAGATTCTTTGGCTCTGACCAATTGCCATAAGAGTCTTTGAAGCTTATGTATAAATCACTTTTACCAAACCCTGAACTATCTTCAGCAGTGAAAATCATATAATCCTCGTTAGGTGAAATACATGCGTCTCTTGTGTCTTTTTGATTGAATGAGCTCTCTACTTTGGTTTTGGACAAATATGCACCGTTTTCTTGTTCAGATCTATAAACCGTGCCAGTTGTAAAGTAGAGGGTATTATTTTTTGAGAAGGTAGGATACCAGTCCTCTATTTCGGTGCTAAGGCTATCTAGTTTAACTGGATTAGACCAATCTCCATCATCTGCTCTTTTTGAAGTCCATAGATCCGGTGGATAATCAGCGATAAAAAATAAATGCTGGTTATCCGGCGCAATCATTGGCTCTCCAATGAACCACTGGTTCTCATAGTTAAAGTCAGTTACAAATTGAGGAGTATCAATTACAGCTTCATTCCCTTGATACCTCACTCTTAAAATGCTTTCATATCTCCATAATTCAGAGTCGGTAGTGGTAAAAAGGTACTCCTTTCCATCAGGGCTCATAGTAAGATTTTGCTGGAACCTGCCTTCAATATTTATGATACCCTCAGAATATTTCTTAGGCGTTAATCCCGGATAATCATTATCCAGGTATTTTATTCGATCAGAGCAAGAAGCGGCGAATACCAATAAAATTAATAAGAGAGGTCTTAATTCGTATTTCATAAATCGAAAATAGATGTTTAGATATTAAAACGAATAAAACAAAGTCTCTATATCTATTATCCTTTTGTAAAAAGGATAAGCATCTAAAAAACTAGCACAAGCGGACGCTTATGCTAGGAAGGGGTATTTTTTGATTTGTAATTATTTTCATTCAACCTAAGACGTAATCTCGAAATACCTTTTAATATTTCACTACGGTTCTTTTTACTTTTAATCCATTTCGGAAGTCGACTAGCTAAACTCTTATTTATGTTTGGAGCTCGCTCTCTTAAATCTGATTCAACATATCTTTCGAGAAAGTCTAAATGCTCCAAGTTCATAGCCCAAAGTGTATGACCACAGCAAGATATTTTCAGAAAATCTTCTATTTCCACTGTTATCGGATGAAGACTATACCAAGAATCCACTGGTTTAAACTCCTTATTGAATCCACAATGAATGCAAGTAACTTTTAAATCCTGAAGATCAACAGGTTTGGAACATTTTGGACAAGCAACTATTCGATAGTCATAGAAGTGACTTAAAAGCTCTCCTTTATCCTTAAATCTTTTCATTGTTCCTTTATTATTAGTATATGGGTCATTTCGTTCCGTTTTGCACTCATTCATTGAAGAACTATCAAATTTCCGAGTTCATTCATAGCATCTGTTGCCACATGTCTATTCCCAAAACTCATACTTGAAATATCTTGGAACATATCCTACCACACTTTTTAAGAGTCCATTTTTATAATACTTGTAATGGAGTTCATATTCGTTGATTCTGTCATTCATGAATACTGATCTTATTTCTGATTTAATTAAACGACCATCAAGTCCAAATGTATTCTTTATGGTTTCGTCATCCTCAAATCGCTGTAAATCAGTATAGTCGAAATAGGAAGTGATATTAATCTCTCCATTAACTATAGAAGTGTCTCTTTTTTGTGTAGGGTCAAAATAATATCCATAGAAACGTTTCACATAGAAGTTTTTCTCATATTCTCTTGTCTTTTTGTAGATCAATGTTGAGTCTCTCATTCTAGTTCCGGTTATTCTGAGGGGAGCGTGAAAGTATTCATAAGAGTATATCGTATTACTCATTTTTTTGATGGAGGATTTGAGATTCCCGTCAACTCCGTATTGGTAGATAATCGAGTCGTTTCCTAGAGAATCCACAATGCTGATTAATCGACTTAAAGAGTCATAATTATAAAGTTTTATAGATTGAATTCTTTTCCTATTTCTAGTAGCTCGGTTATAAGAAGCACTATAGTTTACTGATCGAATTCGTTTACCATACTTATCAAAATCGACAATTTCAGATAAGTCTTTCGGTGAATTTAGATAAACAATTATTCGTTTGACGTTCTTATTCGCATACACACTGTCAGGTTGCCACCTGTTTTCAATTTGCGCGAATGTGAGAGTTGGCAGAAAAAGTAAAATGGTTAATATGGTTTCTCTGAATCTCATTTCTTCTACAGGTAATGTGTAGTAATGTCTTGAATTAGAAGTATTGCTGGGTACAGCTTATTACCATTAAACTACTTTGTCAACTCTAAAAAACTAGCACAAGCGGATGCTTTAGCTAGGATGAGAAACTTTGATTGCAAAACAAATAAGATCAATAAATAAGGGAAGTAAATTAATTGCTAGGGTTAAGCCAATCCGAAGTAAAAACTGAGTATACCCAGGGTGTTAAAAAAGCCATGTATCATAACCATAAACCACAAATCGTATTTGCGAAGGTAGAATATGATGAAAAAGATAGCTCCCACAGCAGTAGCAACAAGTTGTCCGGTGATTCCTTGCTGCATGTGCATGTATCCAAAGAAGCCACAAAAGATTAGCATATTAATGGCTAGGCTGATTTTACTATCGCCAAAGAATTTGATGAACTGTCTCATAAAATACCCACGGAAAATAATTTCTTCTCCAAACGCTGCAGTGACCCAAATGACTAACAACCAGATAAGTGTAGTTGGAAGATTTCCTTTCAATTCTTCTGTGTTTGTATAATTGATAGGAACTCCAGTGAGCATCTCGATTCCAGGAACAAGAGCAAAAACGTAGAAAACAAAAAGGCCAAAGGCGGTTAATGGAGCAAGGACTAATAGGTTTTTCGCATTGAATTTTTCGCGATAAAACCCGAGTGCTGAAAATGCTTTCCCCTTGTATTCAAAATAATTAGCTGCAATAATGAATAAAGAGATAATGATGTTCTCAAAAATCGTTCTGGTGATTGGGCCAAAGTACATGAAACAGATAAAGGCCACCGTGATTATTGGAGTTACTATTTGTTTTAAAGTTAAGTTGCTCATCGTTCTATTTTTTTGTTAATACGATGGCAATATCAATCTGATCTCCTCTCTTGAAAAGCTGTTTACGCTGGACTATCGTTTGGGCTTGTTGAATTGTTGTTGGTATACTACCAATTCATCCAATGCTTGAAATCACTGGTTTTTGGTCTGCTTACAACGAATTCCTGATCTCTTGGATTGGTAACAGTGAGCTTTACCCGATGATTGAAGTAGGGTTCTATTTTCTGAATGGAAGATTTCGCTACAACTTGTCCACGATTGATTTTGAAGAACTTTACCTGATCGAGAGTGCCAAATAGCTCATCTAATGTTTCTTCTATGATATAGCGTTTGTCACTTGTAACACCAAAAGTGATACTATCCTCAGAATAACAATAGAGCAATTCCGAAATTTTGAGTTGCACGAATCCATTTCCTGATTTAACCAATAAACCTGTTCTCTCCGAAGGAGATTGAAGATCGCCCAGTAACTGCTTTAGAATAGAAGCATCTATTCCGGAATGTTTATTCGACTCGAGGAATTTGTCAATGGCAGCCTTTAAATCATCTTTTTGAATGGGTTTTAACAGATAATCGACGCTATTTACTTTGAAGGCTTGAATGGCATATTGATCGAAAGCGGTGGTAAAAATGATTGGAGCTTCTACCATTGTTTTTTGAAAAATTTCGAAGCTTAATCCATCGGCTAATTGGATATCCATAAAGACGAGTTCAGGTGCCTCATTTTGCTGGAACCATTGGACAGCTTCTTCCACGGTATCGATAATATGTAATAGTTCAAATTCGAAATCACAAGCTTTGAGCATCAATTGTAACTGGCTCACCGCTCGAATTTCATCCTCAATGATCAATATTTTCATAGTCATTCTATTATCGTGCTATCCTTCAATAGAGGCAGAGAAACTGAGAATTGATGGTTGTTATTTACTATCTCAACCGACCTGTCCGAAATCAGTGCGTACCGCTTCTTAATGTTTTTTAGTCCGACTTTTGTTGAAGGGAGTTGGGTCGATTTTTTTTGAATTTTATTATCGACTACAAGGTAATCATCCTCAATGCTGATGTTAATTTCTAATGGTTTGGCCCTGGAAATAACATTGTGTTTGATGGCATTTTCTAAAAGTAACTGGAGGCTCATGGGTACAATCATAGTGTCTAAAAGCTCATCCGCTATATCCCAATTCAATGTTAGATTTTCCCCGAATCGTTCTGATTGCACGTGAATATAGGCTTTCGAAAATTTGAGTTCATCCTTTAGCGCAATCAAATTGGTATTACCTGATTTCAGGAGAAAGCGATACATATCTGAAAGTTTATCTACAAACTCTTTTGCATCCTCTTTAGGATTTTGATCTATAATATCGCGCAATGTATTAAGCGTATTGAAGAAAAAGTGAGGTTGGGCCTGATTGCGAAGTACGTCAAGTTCTGCCTGAATAATTGCCTGCTTAGCCTGTTCTTCTTCTCGGATAGATTTTTTTAGTAGAATGAAAAAATAGACCGCTTCATAAATAGCCATCGTCATAATGTTCAATACAATAACGATGATTAAGGATCGGATTCTCTCTTGAAAATTATAGTCCACATTCTCAGAGATAAAAGAAACCAGGCTAACACCTATAAAATCAACTGCTGTTACTGTAACTAACACACACAGGAAAAGAAGGGAAATACGTCTAACGCTATCCTTCAAGCTCGGATATTTTACTCTCAGGCGTATTAATATGAATCTGTTGATAAGCCAATCACAAATAGTGAAGAATAGAGTCACTACAAAGGTGATAACCGTTTCAGTAGGAGTAAGTCTGTCTGTTGGAACCTTAAAAATATATATAGCGGATAAGGTTATGATGACTATGCCTATAATAGTAAACCATACATCGTCAAAGCCTAAGTATTTTATCCGTTTTTCTCTGTTTATCAGCATACTTGATTTCATAAACTCGCTAACTAAAGGTCAGTAAAGTTTTGTACCAGATTCAATATGAAACTTAATGTCAGTTTATGAAATAGTTTTGAGTTGAATTGTCGTTAAGTGGGATTCAATTGTACAATTAAGGTTACGGATCTATTTGTTAAGGTGGTTTTCAAAGATTTGCTAGTAAAAACAGAAGCAAAGGCTAGAGCTTTTAGAATCCACATTATTCTTCTGTAAAAAAGATGAGTGTTTTAAAAACTAGCACAAGCGGACGCTTGCGCTAGGTTGGGTAGGCACTATATACTTTGTTAGCATTAGTTTTTATTCCTTTTTCAACAAACAATAAAAAGGGCGAATTGAATGTGAGTTATTTTCATAAGATGAAAAATATCCCTTTAACATAGTTCCGTTTTTAATGGAGATAAATGAAAAACTTCCTTTATCGATAATCTGATTATCCTTTGTATCATAAATACCTGATAAGATTAAATTTTTAAATTCTCCTTCTAGTTTTGCGATTGTTCCTTTTTCAGATCCAGAAATACCTAAAAAATCTCCACGAATTCTATATCCATTCCTTTTTAGGTTTACCCTAATTTCAGATGGGCTGTAGCCGTCTTCCGCCACAGTTTCTAACATTTTATTCCAATCTTCTTCACCTGGTTCTATAGTTCCTTGTTCAATTAGGTGATAGTTATCAATGTAAAGACCAATCCAAACCCCTTCGATTTTAATATCCTTATATAATAGTTCCTCGAACCAAGGAATCAATATTCTTACCCAAAGTGCTCTAAGAACAATCGTAATAAATGCTGTTAAAAGACCAGCAACAATTCCTATTGATATGTTTTCTAACATCTATTTTTTATTAATTCCAACAATAGAATAAAATGAGCAGAGTTCACTTTATCCCTATTTCAAGTTTGAGTTTCATTCACCTTATTTTAATAAAGTTGAGAGTAAAGTGAATAAAAATTAGTTGTTTTCAAAATACGAACGTGCACTTATCATTAGGAACCACAGTATTGGAACAAGAGAAGTTTATATAGGCACATTATCCTTCTGTAAAAAAGACAAGTGGCCTTGCAAATAAGACGAATTGCTACCACTTTCAGGCAACCAATAAACCAAGAGGAGTAGTATGGCTCAATCAGATCAAACCCCTGTTAATTCACCCTTCGACCGAAATAGTACTGGAGAAGAAGTGCTTGCAGAAAAAGATCTTACAGGAAAAGTAGCTATTGTAACCGGAGGATATAGCGGAATTGGAATTGAAACGACCAAAGCTCTGGCTGCAAAAGGAGTAAAGGTAATAGTTCCGGTTCGGTCTAAGGGAAAAGCGGAAGAGAACCTGAAAGAGATAGAAGGAGATATTGAAACGGCATTACTGGATTTAAGTAATCTTTCATCAGTTTCTGCTTTTGCAGACCAGGTGTTATCGGGAGCAGCCAAACTCGATTTCCTGATCAATAACGCAGGTATTATGGCTTGTCCGGAAACGAGGGTCGGTCCAGGATGGGAAGCTCAGTTCGGGGTAAATCATATGGGGCATTTTGCCCTTACAAAAAAGCTGATGCCGCTATTAAAAAGCACACAAGGAACGCGAGTGGTTAGCCTTACATCTACAGGTCATAAAATAAGTGATATTAGATGGGATGATATTCAGTTTGAAACGGGTGAGTATGAGAAATGGCAGGCTTATGGTCAGTCTAAAACAGCTAATGCTTTATTTGCTAATGCTCTTTCCAGAAGACTAAGAGACTCGGGTGGACTCGCTTTCTCTGTCCATCCGGGAGGAATATTTACTCCACTTCAGCGACATCTACCCAAAGAAGAAATGGTCATGCTCGGCTGGATTAATGAAGATGGAAGCCCATCTGAACTGGCTAAGCAGGGATTTAAAAGCTCTGAACAGGGATGCTCAACAACACTTTGGGCAGCCACCTCCGAACTATTAGAAGGAATGCCTGGGGTTTATTGTGAGGATTGCAACGTAGCAGCTCCAACAGATAACTCGAATCCTATGGGTCGTTATTTTGGAGTAGATCCGCATGGATGTGATGATGAGTCAGCGGAACGGTTGTGGGAGGTTAGTGAGAAACTCCTTGAACGTTGAATAGAAGAACATTGAACATTTGAACTTCGAAGTTTGATGTTCCCCTGTTCAGCGTTCAATGTTCATTTTGGTTCCAGCGTCATCACGTAGTCGTAGCTCTCATCCAGGTATTGTGCTACATTATCCAGATCTTTGAGCATTTCTTCGGGGATGAGCACGTAGCCCTGCATCACAGAGTTGTAAGATTTGTACAGAGTAGAATCCCATTCTTCCATGTACTTTTTCTGAACTTCTTTCGAGAATCTGATCCCAATCTCCCCGGCTTTATTTAGTAATGAAAACATATATCCATTGGCCGAGGTGTAGGGCATAGTTTTACCCTTTCGCTCAAATCGAGAACATTTAGAGATCAGTTCATCATACAGGTCAAGTCGTTCATTCCAGTTACTCATTGTTTCTCCACAAATTCTTTGAATTGGTTCATCCACTTTTGTCCCTGTTTCTTATACATACCAGGGAAGATGATGCCCATTAATTTCGGCATAAAACTCATTCTTACATATTCAAATTCGTATTCATACCGGGTTTTATTAATTCCAAGATCAATAAACGTACACTTCCAGGTATTGTCCATATGTTCATGATGGTAAAAAGCTTCAAAAGAATCCGGCAGATTATTGGAGGTAATGGTTTCTGTCATGATCATATCATGCTTCCCATATTTATAGTACAGTTTTGATACCGATCCATTTTCACCTTGTTTACCGCTAATCAATTCTTTCTTAATAAATCCATCCTGGTATTCCCCTAAATGAGTTGGATCAGCAAACAACTTGGTTACCAGTTCTTTAGGTTTGTTAATCTCTATTGCACCGCCGTATTTCATAATTTTTGTAAGTTTAAATTAAACAGCGCATAGTTAACCATCCAGGTTCAGAATTAGGTTACAGAGCTATTTTGTAACCGTTACTTTTGCAGGTTTCTTTTATTCAGCTCTTCCAGATACTCGGAAGGAGAGATGCCCTCAAACTCTTTAAATATTCGGTAAAATGACACTTTGTTGTTGAACCCGGAATCATAAGCTACATCGATTAACTTAAGCTTTGAGTGTTCCGCGTTTTCCATAATTCGTTTGGCTTCATTCAGACGATATTGATTGACCAGCTTTTTGAACGAGGAATTAAATTTCTGGTTAATAATTTCGGTAACAAAGGCTTTTGGAAGTCGAACAGCTTCTGAGAATTTCTCCAGATTCAATGTGTCATCCAGGTAGATTTTATCCTTTTCAAGCTTTTGTATTATCACCTCTTCGAACTTCTTACGGGCTTGAAGATTACCCAGGTCAGGAGCTTTGGAGTTTAACAGAACAGATTTATCTACCAATTTGAATGCAACCGCCTGAATGATAAAAGCCATGGCCAGCATACTTAGTTGATTAATCAACCCAAAGCTTAATTCAACGGCCGGTTGAATGACAAAATAGCCAAGATGCACAAGCAGGAATAAAGAGTATCCTATCAAGATTGTCCGGTACCAGTTGGCGAGCACATTGTTTGTTACATGCTCTCTTAAATGATCCAGTTTTTTAATACTTAGGAAAATGTAAACGCCGATATATAGAAAAAAACTCAGGCTGAAGTAGAAATCAAAACTTTGATAGGATGGGATATTCTCCATAAAGCCTTTCACAAAAGCCAGCTTTTCTTCTCCACTGAGGAAGTAAAATGGGATATTCATCAAGAACATTAAGCCAAAAGGGATTAGATGCCAAAGTTGTTGTCGTTCAAGCTTAAATGCCTTTTCAACTATTGCGAGAGTCATAAGCCACATTAAAGGTGGTTTTAAAAAACTTATCGGGTAACTGATTCCTAGTATATGAGGTGTGGAATTGATCAACTCAGTCTCAAATAACAGACGTTCAAAAAGAGTAATCCCCTCAATGATTAACAGGCTGGCGAAGAGTTTTTTGAACAGCGATTTATTCTCGGAACGCAGCAAGATGACAGCAATGAAGAAGGCCTGCAGCGTACCATAGGCAATAAGTACATTAATTATCGAGGAAGTCTGCTCCAATAGGTACCATGTTTATTAACGATGCTAATTACGCAAAAACAAGGGTGCGAAGAAAGCTATTACTAAATTTACTTCTAAGTCATCCCTGACTTGATCAGGGATCTGTGAGGAAAGAAAGATTGTTGCCTTCACAGATGCTGAATCAAGTTCAGCATGACAAATTACTACTTACCAAATGGGTAATTCTTCAATCTCTACGCCAAATGCCGAAAGGGATTGCGCAAAGGTAGGAAGATGTAGTTTCTCATAGTTAATGCGAAGCACCCGGTCACAATCTTCCATATCCAGATTCCACTCTTTTATCCCAATGGAATGCTCAAGTACATAAATGAGCCGACTTGCTGTAAGTGCGTTCTCTACATTCGTTTTAAAAACCCGGCATTCAAGATGAGTTTCTTGTTGGAATATATTCATGATACTCCTCTATAAATTGGTTCGTATACAACCATAACAAATCCGTTTTCATATTGGGTACATGAAATCAATTCCATGTAGATGTCCTTTTCAGTTTTTCCAAACAAGGGAATTCCATCTCCAAGTAGAACCGGAATTTTAGTAATCGTGATTACATCGATTAATTCAGCATTTAAGAACTGTTGTATGGTTTTTCCTCCATCTATATACAAATGGTTAAATCCACGCTCGGCACATTGCGCAACGATTTCTTTAGGAGAACCACTCATGGGGATCACTTTTCCTTCTAAATCGCCAGGAATAGAATTTAGTTTAGAGGATAAAACGACGACAGGCTTTTCATAAGGCCATTCTCCAAAGGAGAGGACTTTTTCAAAAGTATGACGCCCCATAACCAGGGCGTCAACTGAATCCATGAATGTATAGAAGCCAAAATCTTCGTTCTTATCCTTTAGGATATAATCGGGATGGTCAAGCCATTCGATATCTCCATCAGGTTTTGCAATAAACCCGTCCAGACTAGCCGCTATATATACTGAACACTTCATGCTTCTCGCTCCCAGAAAAAAGGAGGCTCTACTCCAAGTGCTCTCAGGTAAACATATCCTTGTCCTCTGTGATGGATTTCATTGTCCATGATGTAGGCCAGGTGCCACCATATTTTCCCTTCATATTGTCCATAGGCAGTTTCTTCAACCTGAAAACGACCCGGTTCAATTTTAGCCCAGTACTCATTCATAATAGGAGTGGCCCAGTCCCACATGACTAAAACTTCTTCTTTGGTTTTAGGAAGTTCTTTAAGGGGTGCTCCTTCGATATCTCCGAATTGACCCCATTCACCTGTAGCAATCCCTTTTGCAGCAGGAGCAGCCATCATAATAAGTTCATTGCATATCTCTCCAAAGCTTCTCATTCCGCCAATACTGAATGTGAAGAGTTTATCTTCAGGAAAAGCTTCAATCACTTTTCGTGTTAATCTTCGATGCCCCTGCCAATGTTCTAGCATTTCATCGGGGGTCATAATTATCTCTTTTGAAGTATCCATAGGTTTTGATTGGTTAACGTGTTGGTAACCAAGGTATAAGTGGCTACTGACAACCCTATGTCAGTAAGGGTTCAGAAAATTTAAAATTCTTTTTCCAGCTCTGAATAATGCTCAAATAATTCTTCGGATATTTCTCTAAGAACCTGCTTCATTTCATCAGAGCGAAGGATTTTGACTTCTTTGCCCCAGGTTAAAATCCAGCGGGCAGTATAGTGGATGGATGGAGTAAGAAAAGTCATCTCTACTCCATCCTCTACAATTTTTTCCCATGCCCAGCCATGTAAGAATTTCCCATCACCCATGTAACGTGCTATTCTCGTACTGAACCAAACCGTAACTTCTTTCAATTCGTGTTCGCGATGCAGTGTTCGGTCATGGAACTCTTTCAGAGTATGTACAGGAGGTTGAGCTAACTTTTCTTCTGTAGTTTTATAAGCCTCAAAACGATCTAAGCGGAACATCCTGTAATCATCTCTCAACCGGCACCAGCCTGCTAAATACCAGTTTCTACCGCGGACTAACAAACCAAGGGGTTCAATTTTCCGGCAAAGCACTTCTTCACCATAGGGTCTTTTATAGTCAATCTCGATAAGCTCATTTTTAAAAATAGCTTGCTGCAAAAAGGAAAAAATGTCTGAGTCAGAAAAATCAGAGTTATTAGCCTCGGGATATAGGTTTGCTACATGGTTATCCATGGTTTCAAAGAAATCCTTGTCTTCAGCGCGTAGGGTAGATCGTATTTTATCTAAGGCCGAATGATAGGATTTACCCAGTTCCGAGTTAT
Organism: Balneola sp.; assembly: GCA_003712055.1. Classification (NCBI taxonomy): domain Bacteria; kingdom Pseudomonadati; phylum Balneolota; class Balneolia; order Balneolales; family Balneolaceae; genus Balneola; species Balneola sp. The sequence goes on along the minus strand of RHLJ01000001.1, from coordinate 825,351 downwards.
TCCATTTCTGCATTAACCGTTCGGCTGCAAGTAAAGCCATAGCTTCACTTTTGCTAAACATAACAGGGGGGAGGTGATATCCTCTGAGAATGTAATATCCTTTTCCTGTTTCAATCCCCAGAGGGATTCCGGCTTCTTCAAGAGCTTTTAAATCCCGGTAGGCAGTACGCTCACTGATTCCATATCGCTCAGCTAGTTCCTCAATAGGAACATATTTCCTTCCCTGAAGAAAAATGATGATTGCGGTAAGTCGGTCGATACGGTTCAAGGCAAAAAAGTATAATTGCCAGAGTCTAGTGTATCTGATTGAAAAAAACTAGAAGCAAGTAGAACAGTAGAACGCTGAACATCAAACGTTGAACTTCGAAGTTCCATGTTCCATGTTCGATGTTCAAAGTTCAGGATAGAAAAAAACTCTCTTATCATTTCGTAGCGAAAGCCGGAATCTTGATTAAGTTAAAAGCAGAAACTGATCGTCTAAGGTAAATCTAGATTCCTGCCTCCGCAGGAATGACTCTTTCCAGATTAAATAGCAGATATACCCACTTTTACCTTTTCTATTTCCCCGGTACGGTTCATAAGCTTCGAACTTAACTCGGCCGACAATGACAGGCTATCCAATGTTGTGGTATTTCCATCCGCAAAGGAAATAGTTAGTGATTCAGTATCAGACAACTGATATATAAACGGAACCTGGCAGTATGTAAAAGCCAGTGAGCCTTTTTCGAGAGCAAGGCTTTTTTCTTCTCCGTTTAAGGCGATATAGGTAAAGGAATCAGCAGTATTAAGGAACTCAGATTCTTTCAATAATCCGGTCCTTATTTTGATTTGTCCTTCTTCAACATACATGCCTAATTCTCCAAACCTGGAAAGGATATCTTCCTTAACCTGTCCGGTCATACCAGGTTGTTTTGCTCCGCCAGTTCCCGGAGTGTGTGAATAAGGATCTGATGGAAAGGCTCCATAATTCTCAACGGTTTTATGAGTACCAAGTCCTTGCCTTACATCATAGTAAAGATCAATCAATTCTTTAACCTGCTTGTCATCTGCTTCACTATTGATGGCTTCCCAGCAGTTTTCCTCCACAGCCAGAATTAGTTTCGAAACCATGTGCCAGTAAATCGAGCCAAGTCCCTCATATCCGAAGAAAGTACCTGATCGACCAGTAAAGGATTGATGGTCGAATACAGATTCAAATGCATTCAGTATATGTTCAGTTTCTTTTTCAACTAGTTCTGAATGTTCATCTGTTAGGGATTCAAGTACTTCAACAACATCCTTTACATTATTAAAGCTGCCATTGAAGTGGTAATTACCCATCACATCTTTTTCCACTAGACGGGTATCCCCATCTTTCACAAGTTTTGATAAGAGTTCAGATGACTCAACATCCGATTTAGAGATAATGTTTTTATCAAAAAACCTCGGTAATTGGCGATCGGGATAAAGGATATAACTATGTTGATCTTTCCTGTAGAGACTCGATTGACGTAATGCTTTAAGCAGTTCTATTGTTTCTGCTACTTCAAGTTTTCCTGAGCTTAGTACGGCAACCTGACCTTCAAGCATTTCATAGAGGTAGCGAATTCCAATCCCCCCATCTTTTTTAACTCCCATCAAGTTATAAGAATGGTACAAATTATCGTCACGCTTATTAGCCTCAATAGTATGATCGATATGTTTTAATGCTGCATCAAAAAAGGAATCTAAGTCTTTTGAGGTTATGGATTCCTGCTTTTCAGAAAATCCTCCATATACCTGATTTCGGTATTTCTCACCCGCCTTCCCAAGATCATCAACAATTTTTCTTCTCAACTCATCAGAAATCGCTCCTGATAATTCTGAGCTATAAGTATCTAATGAAGAATGTATAGCTTGTAATAATTCAGCTACTTCAGATGAGATAGAAAACTCAGAACTATTGGATTGTGAAAAGAGCTTCTTACAGAAGGTGACATACCGCCTGATGTAGAACAGCGTAACCATCGAAACACCACTTCCTACCAGTGCATTGTTAGCATCATTCCATTCAGGACGTTGAGTATTTAACCAAATTCCTGCTTCAGGAATGAAATTGGATAGCTTTGCTAAAAGAGTAACTAATAGTTTCTCGGTTAGATTTACGAGGTAAATCTCACCTTCTTTATTCCAGATAAGTTTACCATCGGCACCTATTTCAGAGGTACGTTGTTCGGTAATAGCCTCCAATTCATGATCGAAATCTACGGTGTCTTTTGGGTCTTTCAGAAGAGCTTCATAACCTTTGATTCGATATGGGACATTTGCATAAGCAAAATTTCGTTGTTCAAGCATTTCTGAAAGAGCTTGAGGATGATGAGAGAGCGACAGTTCTAAAAGTTTAAGCAAGTAGATGATTTGGTGATCTCCCCAATAACCTATATACGACCAGGGATCGTCTTCTTCAATTACTTCCCAATCGATTCCATCACGTGTAATTCGATAAGGGTTGTAGCCATCGGCAGTGGAAGCATTGACAAATTTTGAAATAATTCCTTCAAGGAAAGTAGGGTAGGAAAGAGCCAGTGCTTCCCAGTTCTGAAAAATATCCCTCCAATTACCTGCGTAGTAAAGCTTTTTGTCTCCATTATCTTCTCTCAATTCAATAGAAAACTGATTCCAGGGTCGGCTTGGATCTCCATGTCTTCGACTGAATGTAAGCGGTAAGTATTCAAGTACCAGACGCTTCAGTTGAGTATCATTTTGTTCATTTGCTAACTCGAGTAGCTGAGAGTAGGAAATTTCTGATGGCAGGCTATTCAGGGTTGTTTCATACTTTGCCGTAATAGATGTATTGAATCCATTCAAGAAGCCTTTCAGGTCACTTACCTGAACCTGGTAGTTATCATCGAAAATTCCTCCCCGCATTACATTGAACATTGTATTCGCGAAATGCCGGGCATCCATCATCTTGTCGCTGGATTTCTGAATACCATCAGAACTGGCAACTATTTTAGTAAGATGTTCTGTACCCGCTGCAATATCCTCTTCGAGAAGAGCAGGTTTATTAGATTCGTTTTTTATCCATTCATTAAGAGCAACTACTTCTGAAGGCCCCTGGTTCAGCTCAGCAACAAAGTACCAGCTTTCAGTTTTCTTAGGGGATAGTTTAAAAGAAGACTCAATAAAGTAAGCACCTCTTCTTGCTCTGACATCCGTTTCCGGGTTAAGTACTTTTCCTTTCCTGAATTCCTCCAATTGGTCAGAACAAAGCAGATAGTTTGATACATCAATACCTGCAGACCATACAGTTGTAGCCATTAGCGATTCACTAGGCTCAGCTTTATCAACGGGGATTGCACTTAGTAAATATAAACCCAATCCGGAATCTGCCTGGAGTTCATTCTTCTTGTAGGCATCCAATAAGGTGCTGTATTCATTTTGCATCCGGCGATCAATCCCATAAGGCAGTAGGTTTTGAAGGCCATCAACAATCCTGATTTCAACATCGCTTCCTCCAAGGTTGTTGATCGAAGATTTCTTTACAAAGCCGTACTTATCACTGCTATTCCAGCTATATGTAAATGACAGATTAAGGTCATGATTGATCTCTTCAAAAATAAGCTGATTACCCGCTATGCTTTTATAGAGATTCCGCTCAATAATATACACACCTTGAAAACGATCGGTAAATGGTTCCCATAAGTATGTTTGATCAGATTTAGTAACTAAGGCAATGGTCTTGCTTCCGGTAGTCTCAGCACTGTCATGGATCTTATCATCCGTGTAGTAAGGAAATAGCGCATTTTCCGGATTCTTACGCCCTGCAGTTAACCCACCTTTTGTTGATATATATAACCAATGATCTGAATCACTGACCACACTAATAAAAAATGGTGGCATATGATCGTAATTATTGATCTTGTAGTATTCAACACCTTCAATGGTTATGAACAACCCATCGATATCTTTTTGGGAGTTGTTGAATGTAGTTGAGCCTAGGTTAATCCCGCTGGAAGCCATGATAAAGTAGCAGTTAGTTTTTTTGAATAGTCAGAGAAAGGAAGTCTTTTTTACCCTTTCGAAGACAAGGATGGTAGTGAGCCGATTAGTTTTTTGCAATTAGAAATGCATTTCCATGAAACGTTTCCGTGTGAAATGATATTGATTAAAACAGTTTTATAAAAGAATATGAAGTTATATACTCTACCCTCAATTCATCTAGGAACCATGTTTGAGCGATATAGTAGAAAAATTGCGGCGTTACTTATAGTAGTTTCTGCTGTACTTATGATTAACTGTGTGCAAGAATCGCAGGAAAAGCCTGAGGCAAATAACCGGGCGTTGATTATAGACGGGGAGCCCTATTTTATTAAGGGTATCTGCTATCATCCAGTAGCTAAGGGGGAAACAAAGCGAGATTTTAGTCCCCTTGAAGGCGATTTAAGCTTAATGAAAGAGGCAGGAATTAACACCATCAGGGTATATGAGCCTATCCAGGAGGAATGGGTGTTAGATGCTTTGGCTGAAGCAGGAATAAAAGTGATTGTTGGTTTTGGCTATAACCAAAACGGTGAGTACGATATTCTATCCGGAACTTTCATTGACTATGTATCAATGTATAAAGACCATCCTGCAATTCTAATGTGGGAACTGGGTAACGAATACAATTACCACCCCGAATGGTTCGACAACGATATCAATAATTGGTACACCGCATTGAATGAGTCTGCAGCTAAAATACATGAGGTAGATCAAGATCACCCTGTAGCCACTGCCCATGGCGAAATCCCTAGTGAGGAAATCCTTGCTCTAGTACCTAATGTGGATGTTTGGGGGATGAATGTATATCGATGGGATAACCCAGAAGAAATTTACGAGGAGTGGAAGGAGCGAAGTGATAAGCCTATGTACCTCGCTGAGGCCGGAGCAGATAGCTACATGACTATTGAAAATCATGGCTATGCTGAAGGGGTAAATGAACAAGCTCAGGTAGATGCCGTCACAAATATTTTAGAAGATGTATTGGCAAATAAAGAAATCGGAGCAGGAGTAACAGTTTTTCAATTTACAGATGGCTTGTGGAAGGCTGGAAATCCGGAAACACAGGACAAAGGAGGGTGGGCTCCTAACAGTACCGGCGTACCCTATGACGGAACTCCGAATGAAGAGTATTGGGGAATTGTGGATATTGATCGAAATAAAAAACCAGTATATGATGTGGTAAAAGAAGCATTTACCAGAGACTAACTACAAAAAAATTAAAAGGTAATGTCATATAAAAAGGAAAATAGGTTTGCTCTGTTAAGAGCAATTGGTACAGTTGAAGCAGATGAAAATCTGCCTGCATTATTCAGAGAAACTCTGGAATCAGGAATGCACGGGATCGGATTTAGTGCCTATACAGAGGGGCAGGAGCCTGGTGATCAGCTTTCGGAAGGACAAATTCGGCGCCGGATGGAAATCCTGAAGCCCTATACAAAATGGGTACGATCGTTTTCTTGTACCGATGGCAATGAATTAATCCCTCAAATTGCTCACGAAAATGGTTTAAAAACCATGGTTGGAGCTTGGCTGGGTACAGATGCTGACAAAAATGAACGTGAAATTGAGTCATTAATCTCACTAGCAAAAGCTGGTCATGTTGATATCGCAGCAGTTGGAAACGAAGTTTTATACCGTGGTGATCTAAGTCTGGAAGAATTATTAGGCTTTATACATAGAGTTAAGGAAGCCATTCCCAACATACCTGTGGGCTATGTAGACGCTTATTATGAATTTTCAAGCCACCCGGAAATCGTTGATGCCACAGATGTAATTCTGGCTAATTGCTACCCTTATTGGGAAGGCTGCCATATTGATTATTCTCTGCTTTATATGAAGGACATGTTCAACCAGGCAGTACGGGCAGCCAAAGGAAAAAGAGTTATAATCTCCGAAACTGGTTGGCCAAATAAAGGAGAGTCTTTTAAGGATTCACACCCTTCGGATGTGAATTTTATGAGGTATTTCATTAATACTCAGATATGGTCAGCCAATGAAGATATCGAGATCTTCTACTTTTCTTCATTCGACGAACCCTGGAAAGTGGGAGCCGAAGGAGATGTTGGTGCATATTGGGGGTTATGGGATAAAGATGAAAACCTTAAATTCTGACTGAATTTATTAAGTGAGTAGACAGATGGCGGAAATACAAGACTTGGAGTTTTATACCAGGAAGGCAATATGCTATTCCGGATTTAGAGAAGGGCAAAGCCCGGATACTGGGGTTTTTCCTACTTATGAAGAGATCAAAGAAGACCTGATGATCCTTCATGGGCATTGGAAATATCTTCGTTTATATGATTGTGATCTTCATTCAGAAAGGGTTCTTGAGGTGATAAAGAAAGAGAATCTTGATTTCAAGGTGATGATGGGAGCTTATATCGCGGCCGAAGTAAGTAATCCAAATTGCCCCTGGGGAGGTATGTATTCTGATGAGGAGCTAGAACAGAATAAGGCATGGAATGAAGGGCGCATTCAAAAGCTGATTAGCCTCGCAAATGAGTATCCAGAAATTATATTCTCACTTTCAGTAGGGAATGAAGCTACGGTTGAATGGACTGATCATATGGTTCCTGTTGATCGAGTTATTCATTTTGTAGAAAGGGTAAAACAGGAGACGAGTCAGCCAGTTACCTTCTGTGAGAACTACTTAACCTGGCTACACAAATTAGAATCTCTGGTTGAAGTAGTAGATTTCATCTCTATTCATACCTATCCGGTTTGGGAGTATAAATCCATTGATGAGTCAATGGCATACACTAAAGAGAATTATTACTCAGTAGTTAATAAATATCCTCATAAGGAAGTGGTAATAACGGAAGCAGGGTGGACGACTAAATCGAATGGTAGAGGGATTGAGCCTCATAATGTGAATGAAGAATTCCAGAAGAAGTACTACGAGGACTTAATTCGATGGAGCTATAAAGAGGATGTGCTGACTTTTGTGTTCGAAGCTTTTGACGAACCCTGGAAAGGTTCCCCTGAGCCTCTCGAACCTGAGAAGCATTGGGGGCTTTTCAAAGTAGACAGAACTCCGAAGCTGGTTCTTCAGGAGTATTTTTGATTACTAGTAAATGGTCATCCCGCACTCCGATGCGGGATCTGAAGAAGCTAATCTCTTTCTTCCACTACAGATCCCAGGTCTGGGCCCGGGATGACTAAGCATTAGGTTTAATCCTGACCCTCAAACTCCGGAGCGACGACATCATCCATTAAGTCATCCAGGTTGCCATCATAGGTTTTAGTGATAGGGTTTCCATCTCTTGTCATTCCATCAAAGGTTCCCGCATCAACTACATCCCAAAGTACATATTTGGCCTTTCCATCAATAGTAAATAATCCGAAATGATTTTCAGAACCGGTTGGATTTAGCTTGTCCTTCCATTGTTCATTAAAACCTTCAAAATAGAAGCAGGCAATTCCTTCTGCATCAGTCCATTCCCTTAAGTGATCGTGAAAGAGCTTTTGCTTGTACTCATCAGCTGCTTTTGAACCTGTTGAGCCATACAGATCAGTAGAAACAGAAGCCCAGCCCGTTTCACCAATATGCACGGGCTTATCTAGTCCCAGCCCAGTGACATAATCTACTACACTTTGGTATTGAGCTTTTGCATAATCTCTGGCACGGATCATGGCTAAATCAATTCGCTCTGTATCAGTAAGATTTTCCTCCTCGCTTCTGCTCAACCAATACGCACTATTATAATGGCTATCATGAAAAGGGTAAGTGTGCATGGAAACAAAATCGACGGCTGCAGCAAGACTGGCAAGATCATCATTTAGATATTCTTCTCCACCGCCACCCCAGGAAGCGAAATTATCAGAACTGGTAATCCAGAGATCGGCAGGGAGCTCGCCTTTGACTTTAAGGTCTTGAAGATGATTCACCCATTTAAGAATGATATCCGGGGTAACAAAATAAGTAGCAGCCCAGTGAACCATTGCTTCGTTACCAACGGCGATGATTTTCACAATATCCGGATATTCTTTAGCCATTCTTACTGCTGCATCTATCTCTGCAGTATTATTCTCCAGGTTTTCCTCATCATGAATAACTGTATCCGTCCAGGAACCTTTGGCTTCAATCCACGCACCCAACATCACATACATTTCAAAAGAGTCATCTTCTTCCTTTAGTGATTTTATTGCTTTGAGGATATTCTCAGCATGTGGGTACTGCTGGGTATTGTAAGTTCTCAATACCTTGATGTTCAAAGCAGAAAGAATGATTAAATCTTCTTTAATCTGTTCAACCGTAGGGACAATATCCCTGGTGTTTTCCCGAAAAGCCCCATAGGAAATCGCTTGGTAATTTGGATCACCTAGTATTTCGGCAGCTGTTTTAGATGGGGGAGTTTCAGTTTGTGTACATCCCATAATGAGAAATAAACTGGCTGTTACTAGTGAGAAGAGGAGTACTTTCATCAATCAATACAGTTTAAGCTTGAGCCTGCCTTTTTTCTAATTCAACACGTATTTCATTGGCTTTCTCTTCATCAAGATCATATCCCGACATGATGAACATGGCTAATAAAGTTCCAAACATTGGAAGTCCGGAGAAAAAGAGCCTTAATCCAGTCATTGGAGCTCCGGAAGTAGCGCCAGAGGCAACATCAAAACCTACTAGAGTCATAATAGCTCCGGTTAATAAACCGGCGATCCCGAAACCAAATTTAACCATCCACCAGTAAATGGCGCCAAAAATACCTTCTCTTCGCTTACCCGATTTTAATTCATCCAGGTCACACACATCTGCAGTCATAGACATCATAATTGTGAAGAGGCTTCCAATCCCGAAAGAAAAGAAGGGGAGAGCGAATAAGAACATGTAGGGTTTGCCTGGGATAAAGAAGAACCAAAGCAAAACATATCCTACAAAAGAAATGGATTGACATACCATGAATGCAGGCTTCTTTCCAATTTTTTTGGAAATCCATGCGGTTGCAGGAATTACAATAAAGGTAGTACCTAAAGCTCCGATACTACCAAATAAGGTAGGCCAAACTCCTGCTGCTGCGGCATCTCCACTGAACAGATAATACACCACAATGAAGAAGGTAAAACTCGCCACCGTATTGAATGAATTGAAGATCAAAAAGGTGGCGAAACACATTTTTCGAAACTGCTTAATTTTGAAAGACTCTCCAAAACCGTATAAAATCTCTTTTAAGCTTCCTCCAATATTATTCATGGTCAATGGCTCAAAATCTTCCCGTCCCGTAGTTGGATCACTCTTAATGAAAAGGGCAGGGACCATAGCCAATCCTCCACATATAATTCCGACCCATAAGGCTAGCGTCCTTGTAGCTCCATCGGCATTTGTAAACCAGTCAGGATCGTACATAATTACCCAGAACCATGGTGCGATAACCCAGGCCCACTGTCCTATCCATTGAGCAATCGCCATGATGTTTGTTCTCTCATGGAAATCGTCGCTCATCTCATAACCCATGGCCACATAAGGGACACTAAAAATGGTAAAGGAAAGGTAGAACAGGAAAGAACAGATCAGGAAATAGGTAAAGTTATAGTCTACTCCATTTTCACGATAAAGCTGCCATAGTACGATATAGGTCAGCCCGGAAAGTATTGCTCCAACAAACACATATTGTCTTCTTCGGCCCCACCTGGAACGTGTATTGTCCGAAATAAATCCCATAATGGGATCGGTAAACGCATCCATCAAACGGGGTAAAAAGAAGAGTACTCCCCACATCCATCCCGGGAATCCCAGGTCCTGCACGAGTACCACCATAAAAATTGACATTGCCGCCGGAAACATTTGGTTTGCCAGCATACCTAATCCAAAAGCTACTTTCTGCCCAAACGGTACAGGCTTAGCAGTAGCAACAGCATTATTCTGATCCATGAATAGCCCTTTTCTGATTCAAATAGCACAATAAAAGGGAAAATTGGGTCAGGACAAAATGAGAAAAATTCTCATAACGAAGTCATCCTAAACCTGTCGGCAGGCAGGCGGAGCGAAGCAATTTCAGAATATTTCCCAAATTCCACGAGATTGCTTCGTCGATACAACCATATTCCCCGAATTAGTCTTGATACTCCTCGCAAAAGGAAACCTTTACGATCCCGACGAATGTCGGGAGAAGTAATCCCGGACTATTTACCTTCAAGCTTCTTTAAGAGCTCAGCATTCATTTTCTCAAGCTTCTCAATCCTTTCCTGCTGTTCTTTATTCAGTTTATTCTGCTCAATTACATAAAGAGTTAACTCTTCGATTTTCTTGAGCAAGGTGGCGTCCATTTCTCCTAGTTTGATCCCGTTTTCTTCTACTTCTGCTTCATTAGGTACATCTGGTAAATGCTTATTCGTTGAAATGAATGCTTCTAGTTCTTCCAAAGAGAGAAGGTTGTATTCAGGAAGGAATACAAAATCAGGCCAGCCTGTAGCCTCTACAATTACTTCTTTAGAGCGAATGGTACCATTCACTTCGAGTGCGTTGGTAGGATCAGTAGTCCCAATACCTACGAAACTCTCTATATTTCCTGTACTTCCGGTAGTTTTAATTATAAAGGCATCATCTTTATCAGTACTACTTCTTCTGGGTACTATTCGAAAGAGGTTATCGGGTTCAGTACCACTCCAATCTAAATTAAACCCTATTGTAGCTCCATGCGCACCTCCATCTTGTAACATTTCAATTCGGCTGTTATCTCCTTCAGCATTATTATCCGTATCTGATTCCAGTTTTAGAACAGCATCACCGGACGTGCCTGAGCTCATGTGTATTAGTTCGTCTGGAGATTCTGTCCCGATACCAATGTTTCCATATCTAAAAAGAAAATCTCCAAAATTAGATTCGAAAATTGAGTTTTCACCATCGTGGCCTAAATCCATACTTAACAACCCCCCAGATTCATGGATTCGTACCTGTGGGAAGGAAGATGATCCACCCCAAACATGAAGTTTAGTGGCAGGAGAAGTAGTTCCAATTCCCAAATTATCTAAAGCGATGAAGTTGCCATCCACGATCCAATGGGTATTGGTAAAATCATAAATTAAATCGTGGGACCAGTCCCAGGACAAGCCTCCTGTTGAATAAGGAACAAACCTGATTTGCTGGGCGCTTCCCCCGTATTGCCCAATTCGAAGGGCATTGAAGGTACTGTCAGGAATGTTATTGTTTTTCAAAGTAAACCCATTCATATTTGTATGAGTGATACTCGTTGAAGTTGTGTTTCCATTATTCACTACTTGTTGCAATGTTTGAGAGAGTAAAGAAGTAGTTGAAAGAATGAGTATTACTGAAAGGGAGAGAATGATTTTTTTCATGGCTTTGAGATTGATTGATCTTGACAAGGAACAATATGTAAGATCACTAATCCAATGTCCATTAAGCTATAGTTATTTTTAGGACTTGTAGACTTAATGAAGACTCTTATATAGCCTTTATATCCGGCTCTACCCATGCATGTCTGGCTTCAACCGAAAACAAAAGATTCGGGGAATAGTACGTAAGGGGATAATCGCTCCTTCCAAATTCAGAATCGATAAAATCATTACATAATTCTGAAAGCGCTAGGGATGAATTAGCATTGATAAATTTATGAGCAGTTAAGAGCCAGAACCTGGTAATGGATTCATGATAACCTTCCGTATCGGAATTAGGTGTCCCTACGGACTCATTATGCTTGGTAATATTCTCTCTCACTAAATCCAATGCCGTAGTAAAGTCATACTTCTTACTGTACCAGATGGCTACTACAAGATGAGCTTCATGTGTCCATTCGCTTTTTGGTAACCTTCTAGCTTCGAAGCGATGAATTAGTGATTCAATTTCAGATTCAGAATAATGATTCATTCATAGCTCAAGATCAAATAGACTTCAATTCAGGATTTAGTTCGTACTCTTTATAGTTAACCCGGTAGAGAATACTGAACAGAGAGGGAATAAATACGAGAGTAATTACTGTTCCAAATAACAAACCCACCATAATAGATACGGCCATACCTTCCCACATTTCACCTCCACTTAAGTAGAGCGGTATTAAGCCAAATACCGTGGTAAAGGTAGCCAGTACAATCGGACGAAATCGTTGTAAACACGCAGCTATTATAGAGTCATGTGTAGATCGTTTAAGTTCATTTTGCTCAATTTCGATCCGGTCGATTAGTACAATAGCATTATTGATAATAATACCCGCCAAAGAGATTACTCCAAGGAAGGGCATAAACCCAAAGGGCTCTCCAAAAACTAACAATCCGATTACTACTCCAATAACACCTAGAGGAATAGTAAGGGTGACCATTACCATTTTTCGGAATGAGTTGAACTGGATGATTAATAATAGCACGATAATGAACCCTGAAAGCGGAAGCCAGGCAATAACGGCACTCATATTATCGGCAGAATTCTGTGCATCCCCTCCTAATTCATATCGATATCCGTTTGGCCAATTTTGCATTTCTTCATCCAGCCAGGGAGTTATTTCAGAAACGATTGCAGCTGCATTCCCATCTTCTTTTAATTCACTTGTTATGTTTACTGCACGATTTAGGTTGAACCGTCGAATTTTAGAATACTGCCATTCAGGGATAATCTGAGCTACCTGGAGTAGAGGAACACTTTTGCCAGAGCTTTGGGAGTAGATATTTAATGTTTCCAGCGATTCTAAGGATTGCTCACTACCCACATCGCTTCGCATCAGGATTGGGATACTTTTATCATCTTCCCGATACTCTCCGGTTCTGAATCCTGTAAGTACGGTTTGTAGGGAAGTAGCAATATCCTGGTTAGTGATTCCCGCATTTTGTGCCCGGTTCTCATCAATCTGGATTACGAATTTTTTACTCTTAGGACCCCAGTCGTCTTTCACATTTTTAGTGCCATAAATAGATGAAAGCCTGATTTTTACAGATTCTGAGATGCTTGCAAGTTCATCAGGGTTTTCTCCAATAATTCTGATCTCGATAGGAACACCACCTCCTCCAGCGCCCAGAGGGCCAACTTTGATATCAGCGTTAGGGAAATTTTGAATGACAAATTCGTCAATAGTGCTAATTAGTGCGTTATTGTAGCTGGCTTCAGAGGTATTTACCAGGATATGAGCGTAGCTCGAATTGGCTTCGTCAGGTTGGTATCCCAGGTCATAAGATTCGGGGCCTTCTCCAATAAAGGAAGACCAGTTTATAATACCATCAGGTCTGGAATCATTGATCAACAATTCGCTGGTGAAATAATCTTCAAGCCCGCGTACAGTTTCTTGGGTGCTTTCAATGCGCGTTCCCTCACCCAGGTTGATATCAACGGTAATCATATTTCGATCACTATCCGGGAAGAAAAGGAAGGCAATTTGTGTAAACCCAAACATGGACACCATGAATAGCACAAAAATTCCTAAAATCACCAGGTACTTATTCTTCAAAGCATTAAGGATCCAAACACGGTAAATGCCTTTTGTCCAATTTATAAGTCTGTCGACTAAACCCGGGTTTTCAAGAGCATTGGGCTTCACTTTCAAGAAGTAGTAGCAGAGTAAAGTTACCACAGTAAGTGCCACCAGCCATGAAGAAAGTAAGGCGAGAGTGATTACCACAAAAATTGGTCCTACAATATCACCCATTGTTGATTCTGCAAGATAGAAAGCCATAAATGCAGCGGAGGTTGTAAGCGTAGATATGAGTAAGGGAGTAAAGAGTTCAGAGCAGGATTCAACTGCTGCTTTGAAGGTATCCTTGCCATGTTCTACTTTCACCATCACCGATTCGGCGACCACAATGGCATTATCCACCATCATCCCTAAAGCCATGATGAGTGCTGCTAAGGTTACCTGGTTCAATCCCATATTGATAATACCCATCCACATAAGAGTCATGATGGTAACGATAGGGATGAGGCTGGCTATGATGGTTCCGGTTCTGAATCCCAAAAAGATGAGCATTACCGCAAGTACGATAACAATCGATTGTATCAGGTTTCCAATAAAGTCAGAGATTTTAACATCGATGTAGGTATCAAGGGAAGAAAGGCGGACTAATTCTAGCCCTACAGGAAGTTTGGCATTCCATTCTTCCATAACCATATTGATGTCTTCTCCCAGCTTGATGACATTGGCTCCGTCTTTCAGATTAACATGAAGAGAGAGGGCATTTAACCCGTTTACACGCACCAATTGCTTTGGCGGATTGATATACCCTTTGGTGATATTGGTGATGTCTTCCAGATATACTAACTGTGTTTGATTTCCAACGGGAATCAGCGTCTGTCGGATGTCATCAATTTCGTTATAGTTTCCGGTAGGCTCGAGGATGATGCTTTCATCTCCCATATAAATTTCACCACCGGAACTCAGGATATTGGTTGAAGCAATTATACTTTGAAGTCGAGAGGAGGTGAGTTGATACTCCGCGAGTTGGGTATTATCGAATTCGATAAATACTCGTTCCTCTTGTTTCCCACCGATTTCTACTTTAGCAGCATCTTCGAGTTTGATCAGGTCGTCTCGAATGTCATCAGCAAATTCTTCCATTTCGGCATAGCTGAACCCATCACTGGTTAACCCAACTACGATTCCATACACATCCCCAATACCATCATCGTTGAGTTCCGGGACTACCCCTTCGGGGAGTCCCTCCATATTGTCCAATTTTCGACGTAAGCGATCCCATACCTCTTGTAAATCCTCAGGGTTTACTTCATCTCTCAAAGTTACACTTACTACTGAGAGTCCGGTTCTGGAAGTACTGGTAACTTCATCAAGCTCAGGTAATTCCTGAGCGATCTTTTCAATTTTAAAACTGACTAACTGTTCAACCCTTTCAGGGCTGGCACCCGGAAAGCTGCTAATAATATTCGCAACCCTGATTGTGTACGGAGGCATACTATCTCTTGGGAGGCTGTTGAATAAACTTAAGCCCATCAAAATGATGGTAATGAGAACAATAAAGGTTATTCGGTTTCGCTCAATTGCAAATTGAGTAATGTTCATAGAGACCCCTGACTTGAGAATAGCGTTACTTTTTGGCCGTCTAATAACGTTTGCAATCCTGCTGTGGCAATTTTCTGCCCAACGCTTAGGCCGTCAACAATTTCAAAACCTTCTGAAGTCAATGCTCCAATTTGAACATAGTTTTTATTGACGGTGCTACCTGTACCAGTTTGTTCGTTGATCAGGTAGACAAAACGACCATTTTGGTCTTCACCAACAGCATTAGCCGGAATAACGATAGACTCACTGCTGCCAATAGATTCTGCAAAGTTGAAGGTTACATTGGCAGCCATTCCTGATTTGATTTCGTCAGTCGGATCAATAACTCCGATTTCGATAGGGTAGGTCGAAGTATTAGCATCCAAAGCGGGGGAGATCTCATTTACCCGGCCTACAAATGTTTTATTTGGAAGGGCACTAAAACTTATTCCAACCTCCATTTGAGGAAACAGGCGATTGATCACACTTTCGGGTATTCCTAAGACAATGTTCATATCCAGGCCCGCATTTAATACTCCAACTACCTGTCCGGGCGAGACATTTTCTTCAAGCTCAACATTTACTGCAGCTATAGCACCATCTTCAGGAGCATACAGATATCCATAGTTGATTTGCTCAAGTTGAATATCCACGCTTCGCTGAGCCGATTCGTAACTAGCTTGGGCGGTACGAAATGAGTTTTTAGCATTTTCAAAATCACTTAGTGAAGCACTTCCTTTTTCGTAAAGTAATCGGATCCTTTCCAGGTTCAATTCTGAAGTATTCATTTGGGAAGCAGCACTATTTAGAGATGCCACTGATTGTTCATGAGATAATCGGGCTTGAACATTATCCAGCTGACTTAGCAAATCTCCTTTCTTAACCTGGTTTCCAAGTTTCATATTTAGTTCGGTAATTATACCGCTACTTCTGAAACTCAAGTTGATGATTTTATCCGTCTGGGCAGTTCCACTAAAAGTTCGGATTACTTCCCCACCACTTAAACCTACGGTATGATAAACTACAGGGCGTACGGTTTCAGGAGGAGTAGCTTCTTCACTACTACAACTTCCGATGATTAACAGGAAGGCAGTTGCTATAATTGAATTTCGAGTAAGTTTTATCATCTTTCGGTATTGAGGAGTTAGTTATTGCCAAGTAAGAACGCTTCCATTTTAGTTTTAAATTCTTCTCGCTCGGTGGCAGTTTTCTCGAAGAAAAAGTATCCAAGGCTTCGTTCCAGGCGAAGCACACTTAACATGAAATTGTATAGTGCGTTATTATTCGAAATTTGAGCATTTAACAAATTGCTCTGTGCATCAATTAGCTGAATAATACTCACTGCGCCATTGGAATAAGAAGTTTGTATCAGATCCAGGTTTTCTGCTGCAGATTCAAGCGAGATCTCTGAAAGCTGGAGGTTTGAAATCTGGTTTAATGCATCCAGTGCATTGTTCTCAACCTGACGTTCGATATTTCTTTCAGTTTGTTCAATCAACAGTTCAATTTGATTTCTGGTAATCTTCGCTGTTTGCAGATTGATGTTTTGCTTATTCTGCTGGAAAATAGGTAGGCTAAAAGATAAGCCAACAGTATAATGCCCATCTGGCGGGGCAATGAATCCCGTAGGATATGTAGAACCAGCTCCTGATCTGCTGAATGTATGGTTATACTGTCCTAGAAGTGATACATCAGGAATAAAACGTCCGGTATTGGCTAATCTAATACTAGCATCTGCAATTTCAAGCTGCTTATTAAGTGCCTGGAGTTCAGGTGATTCAAGAATGGCTTCTTGCACAAGAAAACGGATAAAGATATCCCGGAAGGAAATATCGTCCAGGAAATTACTCAGCTTTTCCAGATCCAGTTCCGTAAACACATCATCAGTGAGACTGATAGGAAGGACGTCGATTTCGCGGTCGAGTGGATAATTAAGAACACGATTAATTTCAGAGAAACTAAACTCCAACAGGCTTACTGTCTCAACCATAGTTTGAGCATCTTGTGCCATCTGGCTTTGAAATCGCAGAACATCAGATTTCCCTGTTAGTCCGGCTTCATAATTTTGCTGAGCTATTTGAAGGTTACGGCGGGTTACTTCCAGGTTTTGAACGGTAATTTCCAGGTTTGATCTGGCGATTAGCGCATTGAAATAGGCATTGGCAGCATCCAGAATTACATCCAGCTCATCATTTCTATTAGTGCTTACTTGCGCGTCTTTTAGCGCTCGCTGGATATAAATATTGGTGAGGATATCCTGAGAATAGACGATCTGGGAAAGCGTAAGATTACCAGTTGTACTGAATTCCGGATTCTGTCCGCTAGAGGCTCTTGCCAGTTCAGGGTCAACCATATTTGTGGTTACGCTCGATTCTAAATTGGGGAACATATCGCTTACTGCTGATCGTACATCCTGGTTAGATAGCTCCACATCTAGGTTACTAACTAGTAGTCCTAAATTTCGTTCTCTGGCTTCGCTTAACAGTTCAATAAGCGAATAATCCCTTTCAGAAAGCACATTTTTAAATTCGCCAACGATTTGGGTATCATAAATCAAGCTGTATTTGAGAGGCCCACCAATTAAAGAGGCTGTATTGAAATTAAGGATGAGCTGTTCAGTAGCGTCTAGGTAGGTGGGAAGTTCAGAGGGGTTTTTCCCATTCACTATGGCCTCAACATTTAAGGCTATTCTTCGGAAAAACTGATCCAGGTTATCATCTGTTTGATTGGAGGCCATTATTCCTAGTTCTACTTCCCGCGAACCAGAACTAGTGTAGGAAGGGATTCTTCTATCAATCATTTCCTGGGAAAGTCTGCTTATTTCATCTTCAGTAAGGAAAAAAGTATTAGCAAAGTAAACGGCATCAACTTCATCCAAGCTTTCAATAATTTCGTCTAAACTATTATAGTTGATAATGCGGTGTTCAACTCCAATTGAGTCCGTAATCGAGGCAATGGTTTCTTCCAAAGGAAGTACGTCCATTAGATAGTCTTCAAAAACAATGCCCACTTTTCTAAAATTGACAAGCTCACTAAAGATGGAAAGATCTTGCGTAATCGATTGAGAAGTAAGAATAAGCGATAAGTTATCGATACCACTTGTTTCCTCTGATAGGGATTCAGATTTAAACTCTCTCGTAATTGTCCCAAACAAGATGGTAGGTTTATTGTGAACTTCATTTTCTAGTATAACCACGTTATTGAGTACTCCAAAAGCCAGGATGATATCCACCTCAGGGTTCTCATTGATAGCTTTGAAGTTATCACGAGCTCCTTCTAAGCTTAAATTATTGATATATATTCCGGATTCAGGAAAATTTATGGTTGCATCCTGACCAACCACCGATCGGATCTCGTTTTGCATTTGAACGAGCAGGATTTCTGCGTTCTCGGGAAGCGTATCAAAAATAAACCCGATGTTATAACTTTGCTTGGTTTGTGCTTGTACACTTTGGAGTACTGCAAGAAGGCAAAATAGTAGGAGATAGCGAATGCTTTTTTGCCCGGTCAAACTTCTAATGAAGTGATTCATCATACCTGAGTTCTTAATTCTTCGATTTATTCTTGATGTATAATTGAGTGAAGTTGCAAAAGAAGTCGAGCAAATGCTGTTAAGGTTCTGGTATCAATCTCTATTTCCGGATCAAGTACTACGAGATCCAAAATGATTTATCCTCTACCTCTATGCCCTTTTCTCTGAATCCATTCGATTTGCATGAAGCTTTATTGCTAATACAAGAATAACAAGATATACCACAAGAGAATCAAGAGGGATTTGGTTAATGGTTATTGGTTAATTCTTTTTCCAATAACCATTAACTAAAAAGACTAATCGCTGTAAGCCGCTTCTTTTTTACCCTTAAAATAAGTGTAGAAACTAAGGATAATTGCTGATGAAGAGACAAGAGTCATAAGTGTACCTGGTATGAAATGAACAAAACCACCTAAGTCCATAAATATAAAATAGCCGAGATCGGCAAGACCTCCTGTTATTGCAGCCAAAAAGATTGCAGGCTTATTTCCTTTCCAGATGAAAAAAGCACAAATGAAGGTTACTAACCCGATCCATAGTAAATTAAAGCCATGTTGACCAATAACTGCTCCTGCAGCTTCCGGGTAAGCCATTTCTAAAGTAGAGGGGTCGACAGCATCAGCTATTCCAGCTACAGCTCCGCCTATATCTCCGGTTATAATAAAGTACATAGTCATTATTCCGGCGAACATGTGTACAAGTCCCCAGATAATCCATAGAACAGAAGATGCTTTTAGCATGATGGTAGGTTTAAATTGATCTGTAGCAGTTTTGTAATTTTATCGTTTGATAATATCATCAAACAGTCTGGAGATCGCATTAACCTAGATTAAGAAAGTCCTGACTAACTGGATTTCTTTGATCGCTTATTTTTCACTTTACTAAGTGCTTCAGGGGTAATGCCAAGATAGGAAGCAATCATTCGTTGGGGTACACGCTGAACTATTTCAGGGTAGGTTTTCACAAAATGCTCATAGCGCTCTATCGCCGAAGAAGACATCAACATAATCACTCTTTCTTGTAGCACAGAAAGACGTTTAACAAGAGGCCCTACATTTTTCTCTTCTCTTTGTAAGACTTTTTCATAAATACTTACAATCGAATCCTCCAGGCAGTCGATATATAGCACAGTAGGAACTTCAGGCCCATTGGTATCGGCAATTGTCCATCCTTCAGGGGCAAACATGAAAATATGCTCTTTCCCTTTCTCATCAATGGAATAACTTCGGAGTAACCCTTCGTGAACGTGGTAAATTTTTGAGTTCAGCACTCCCAAAGTTTGAAGTACTTCGCCCTTGCTAACCTGTATGGTTTTCATAGGATATGAAAAAGGATTCAAAAGTCGGTAGGAAGCTAACGAAGTAACTCTTTATTCCCTAAGAATACCCTTGTTGTGTTAAATCAAAATGTAGAACTGACAAATAAGTACAGCGTAGAAACTCATTTGTCAGCATCTATTTTATTTAGCAAGTCCCTCCTGTAACAGCACAATACCAAATGTTATAAGCAGCTTCACCAAAATATGGTGAGTATTCATCTGTATCCGGATTATCATAATCGTAAGATTGTAGACCATTTACATATCCCCAATCTGAATTTACTATCCATGGGCCTCCGCTTGATCCACCACCCATATCATTGTTATTCATTCCTATAGTTCCGGGATCGATTGGAGAAATGTATGAGCCAACGGATTGATACATAGTATTTCCGCCATAAGGTGGGTTTGGATCTGCGGGATATCCTACAGCTGTCCAGGGGCCGGTATTAGCTTGTTGATTAAAAAGTATTCCGAGGTTTCCTCTGTTAGTAAACATATCGCCACTTACTATACCAGCACCGATATCATATTGGTAGCCTTCATTTCTAATCCATCCATAGCATGTAACAAGGTTAACCGCAGTGAATTTCTGACCTTGAGAAGAGCTAGACCATCCTAGAGATAACACGGTATTTTCAGACCATTTACCAGAAGCCTGATCATAAACGCAATGTCCGGCAGTCATAAAAACACTTTTGCTACCGGAAACGGAGAATGCAGTTCCTACATAGTCGGTACCGTTTTGAGTGAAAAGTAGCTTTCCTATGCAGGCATATGGCCAGCTTCCAGGATTTGGTACTACAGTTCCGGTCTGGTCTAAATTTTGGGGTATCCCGGGATGTACAACTTTTGGTTCGCCAAGAGGCTGATTATCTCCTGTTAACTCTTCCAGCTTGAAATCTTTTGGTATAGTTTGCTTAGGAGGTTTTAAAGGTATCGCATTTTTGATTCTTTCTTCTGTCCAGTATGCGAGAGTATCTTCTGAGGACTTGCTTTCCAGGCTTTGCCCAACGGCTTTGTGGGGAAGTTTTTGTTCATCGTTCATAGTTTTTTGAGTTGATTAAAGTTTAATGGCAACTCTACTATAAACTTTATGATTTTATTTTTAAATACATATAAATATGGATTTACACATACCAATTTTGGGTGTGAAGAACCCTATACTTAGGTAGCTTTATCGCGAAAAGTAGTGAGTACTTTGCTACTGATTAATACGAAAAGCGCAAAAGTATGAGAAGAATTAATAAGCGAGTGAAATCACTTATTTTTTAAGACACCAACGCCTTATTCGCTACAGCGAGTCCTTTCACAAAAGCCTGGATTAAAGCCTGGATGGTATCGGGTGAGGCAGCTTTAGTAGTGAAGGTGAAATCGTCTTTCTCCATGGTAAGAGAAACGATAACCAGGGAATCAGTATCCGGGCTTAGGATTTCTACCTGGTGGTTTTTTACCTCAACGGGAATAAATGCATCGGTTTCTGCTTTGATAGCAGTAAGAACCGCATCCATTGGTCCTACGCCCTGATCTAAAGAGATGATTTCTTCATCATTAGGGAGTTTGAGTTTTACAGCAGCGCTAACCAGACCCTGCATCCTCATAGTAAGTTTGTAATCAAGTACCTCGATAGGATACTCCAGGTTGGGATCTTCATGATACACTAATGACTTAAGCGCTTTGATCTCTTCCTCTTTAAGTGTCTTTCCTTTTTTATTGATGCCACTCACATATTCATCATACAACCGGGTGTGCTCTTCACTCATGTTCACATTCCCCATAATCATATCGCGAGATTGGCCCCAGCTATTACGCTGCAGTTCAGGGAAACCAGATTCGATATACTGTTGAACCCGCTCAAGTTTTGGAGAAAGCACTGGAGAGGAGAGGGAGTACTTGGAAACAATTTGCGAACTCTTAAGACCAGTTCCTGTGAGTACAAAAAGGCACTTTTTTCCTTTAAACTGATCCAGGTTATTCTTGAAGCAGGCTAAAGGAATGGCACAGGCTGGTTCAGTGAAAAGGCCTTCCTCGATAGTCATCTCTTTCATTGAGTCCAGGAGCTCGTTTTCAGTAGCTGTATAAGCAAGTCCGTTGGTTTCATCAATACCTTCCATCACTTTATAAAAATCGAAGGGATCGGCTACAGCCACAGCATCGGCCATGGTATTAACCTGGTCATGTATAATCTTTTCTTTTTTGAAGATGCCTTCAACCACTGGAGAACTTTGTTCAGGTTGTACTGCAACGAAGGAAGGGATATGATCAATTTCTCCTGCTGCTTTTAACTCTTTGAGGCCTTTAAAAATGGCAGCAAAATTTGTCCCTGCGCCTACTGGTACGAAGATATAATCATAGTCGATAGGACCTTGTTCAAAAAGCTCATAAGAAAAAGATTTCTGTCCTTCCTGCCGGAATACATAATCACCTGCTAAGTAGTAGTTGCCTGATTTGGCAAACTCCCGGCAAAGAAGCTCGCACTGCTTAAAATCCCCTTTAATCTTAATGATAGTTGCATCATAAATGGTAGACTGGGCCAGTTTTACTTCTGGAGTTCGTTCCGGTACAAATACAAAACAAGGGATTTTGAAATAGCAGGCATACGCTGCTACTGATGCAGCCATATTTCCAGTTGAGGCAAGACAAATGGCATCCGCTCCCAATTCAATAGCTTTCAGCACCTCCACATAACTTCCCCTGTCTTTGAAACAACCTGTAGGGTTTTCAAACTCCAGTTTTGCGTGTAGATCAGCTCCGTATTTCTTAGATAGCCTGTTCAATGACCTAAGAGCTGTGTAATGCGTTTTAAGTGGATCGGGTATAATGTTTTCTAGTGGGTATTGAATTTCTTTTCGGATTTCGTTGTAATCAACGGTGAGTACGCTTCCACAATTTGTGCAGTAGGTGCTGGTCTCTCGTTCATCATTTACATGATTGCAAGTGATACAGTGAAGGGTATAACCCGAATTAGAGCTTTTCATTAACAAATCTGAATTATTTTGCTCAAAAATACGAAGCTCAGAGGTATAAAAAAGCGCTTTTTTAGATATTTCGTCATTCTGATTGAAAGCGAAGAATATAACCGGATAATAAGTCAATAAGATCCTTCGCAAGTATGCTCAGGATGACTAAAAAGGAAAGAAAGTAATGAGAGAATTAAAATGGAAGGAACACTATCTCCTCGAAATCCATATCCAGTTCTCCCAAAATAGGCCCGGCTATCTCCACAATTTCCTCCTGAGTATAATCCTCCAAGCCTTCCAGTTTGATGTAGAGTGCATCATTGTGTTCATCCACATGGTATTCGGCTTCACTTGACTCAAAACTCTCTTTCAGAGTGTTAATTAAAAGTTCTAGGTCTTCTTCGTAGGATTGGTAATCAACTTCTTCTGGAGTGCTCATAGGAATGGGATTGATTGGTTGCTAAAATAGCCCGAGTTTGAACTATGAACAAGCCATTGGCAAAACTTTCAGAAGTAGCTCAGAAATCTTCTCGAACTATCATCGGATTGATGTCCGGTACTTCTCTGGATGGATTAGATATTGCACTTTGTGAGTGTGATTCGGAGTTGGTGAAAGTGAAGCAGTTCAAGACGGTAGACTATGATTCCAGGCTCAGATCCAGGATTGCAGCGATACAATCAAAGTCACGGGTAGATTTACAGGAGGTAACCGCACTTAACACCGAGTTGGCTCATTTATATGCCGAATGGGTGTTGGAAGCGTTAAATGAATGGGGAGTGAAGCGGGAAGAGGTTGACCTGATTGGGAGTCATGGCCAGACGATTTACCATCATCCTGCCGAGCATCAAACCAGTACATTACAAATTGTGGATGGAGATCACATTGCCCACAAAACTGGGATTATCACTATTTCTGATTTCCGGCAAAAACATACAGCTGCAGGTGGGCAAGGAGCGCCACTTGTCGCCTTAATGGATGAACGGTTGTTTCGCCATCAGGCCAAACACAGAATGCTGTTGAATATTGGTGGGATCGCCAACTTCACCTGGCTTCCATCTAAAGAAAGTGGAGAAGAGATGCTGACCTCAGATACTGGTCCCGGAAATACGCTCATCAATGAAGTGATGAAAAAGTATTTCAACCAGCCTTTTGATAAAGGAGGAAAGACTGCAGCTTCAGGAGAGGTACACTCTGAGCTTTTGAAGTATCTCTTGCTAGAACCATATTTCCGAAAAGCTTTTCCCAAAACTACTGGGCAGGAAGATTTCAATCTGGACATTGTAGAGCAGCTTATGCAAAGTTATGACATTGAATTGAGCCCAGAAGATTTAGTGGCTACGCTAACTGGGCTTACCATAAAAAGTATTCTTCGAGCTTTTGATGCTATTGCTGAAGAGAAGGTCTTTGAGTTATATGTGAGTGGAGGTGGAGTGCATAATTCGGTGATTATGGAAGGAGTAGGGAACGCTGAGCAGTTGAACATTGAACTCCGAAATTTTGAAGTGTTGGGAATGAATCCGGATGCTAAAGAGGCAGCACTGATGGCTTTTTTAGCGAATGCGTTGGTTACTGGTGAACAGTTTTTGGTGAATGGAGAAAAGACGAGCTTGGGGAAAGTGAGCTTATGATCATAACGTCATCCCGGACTTGATCCGGGATCTTTGGTGGAGAAAAGGAGCTAACTTTTCAAATACCGGGTCAAGCCCGGGATGATCCTTCTAAAGGGACGCTCAGGATGAAAAAGTGAAAACAGGCGAGTTTTCGAAAAAGTCGATTAATAAATATTTTTTAAAGCCAAATAGAATTAGAACTAATTGGAAAACTCAGAGTTAACATCTACTGAATTACACTTATATCTTTATATTATTTATTTATCTATATACAAGTTGATATAATTATATATTGATAAGGACTATGAAAAAAATATTTCCACTTCTCCTTTTTCTTTTAGCAAGTTGCTCACAGGGCGGATCCATTAATATTCCAGATACAATTTCTGATTCAAATAATGCTCCTTCTTACGGATATACACCTATTGATCCGCTTCCAGTTGAGTTATATGCTCTAGACTCTTTAGGAGGATTTTCACCTACGCTTTATTCTCTTGATTTAATTACTAACGAGTTAAAGTTAAATTCTCTGCCCGATGAGACAATTCGAATTGCTAGTGGAGAGATAACAGGAAATGGGTCAGTTACATTTGGTCCCGCAACACTTGGTGTTTCAGGAGGGAAGTATATTATTGTTCTCGACTATGTAAAGTTCAATACCAACTCACTTACCGTAAAAAAAAATAGCGACAGTAGTTATGAACTTGTTAGTAGGAATGAAAAATTAGATAACGAGACAGAAATAAATGTAGTTCCAGTATATATAGGAGTAGGACTTAGATTAACAGCAACTGTGAGTATTTTCGAAGGAAGTGTGGATTTAGGTAATCTTTTTGCAGTAGCAGCTGCTGCTGAAGCAAAAAAAGCGTCAGGAACCCTAGTAGTTCAAACATTGGGTATTAGTGGTCCCTCTGTTTCAAGTTTAATCCCAGTTCCAGGTAAGATTGACGATACAACTATACAAAACGCAATTGTATCATTAGGAGCTATTAAAGCTAAATTATATGAAGATGATACTATTCTTACTCCAAGAGTAGTTGGAGTTTATAATACTTTAGGAGGCGGAAGTAGCACAATTAATGGTTTTATTTCCTCCCTACTCAACGAGAAAATACCTCATGACATACCAAGTGTAATTATACCTCCAGTGAGCTTTGATTCTTTTTGTATAGATTCTAACCTAACAAGTACTTTTCCCACAAGTTTAGAAAGAGATGACTAAGCTTTGCTTAATCAAAAGAAAGATTTTGTAGACCAAGCAATAATTTAACTCTGATCTTTTCTCCCCTCTCAAAAATAGTTTCCTGAGCCTGAATGTATTCCAGTCTTCCTTCTTCGGTCTCAATTTTGATGGGCTCCAGTCCGTCTTTTCTTAAATCATAAGGACTGGCTTTCATATCAATCTCTCTCGCTTCACAAGCTAGCTCAAAGGCTTCGAGGATAATGTCACTGCTCATCCATGGGTATAGTTTGAATGCCCATTTGTATAAATCCATGTTAGAATGGATACAGCCTGGTTGTTCCATGTCAGCAAATACTTCCCTGGAAAGCTTGAACTTATTCATTGGAACAGCTTTGGGGGTGAAGAAGCGGTAGGCATCAAAATGTGTGCAGACAAGCGGGCGAGATTCTACAAATTCGGTGAGCTGTTCAGGGCTCATTCGAAGTGGAACCTGCTGGTGTCTTGGGCTTTCCGCTCGGTATACCATCGCCCATTCGTGCATTCCAAAACAACCGAAAGAAGGTCGTTTGTTCTGGGTATTTTCTAATAGCTGGGCAATCCATTTTGCTGACTTTCTCCGCTTTTCAGGAAACAATTCTGGATTCAAGTAGGCTATACCATCTTCAATATGTAGTTCTGAAAGTTCCGGGAGTTGTTCCGGATCGCTCACTTCTAAAGCTACTCCAATTCCAGGGGACCATCTTCGAAGGGCAGAAGGCCGGAAAGCATAATATTCAAACAGGAAATCCATTACGGGCTGTTTCTTTCCAGAAGAGCGAGCTTTTAAATAATCCTTTATAAGAAAATCCACACGATCTTCATGAACGCGTTTTAAGTTCTTCCAAACCTGTTCAGGCAGAATGGTATGAATATAAGTAGAGGCTGATGTTTCCTGTTGCAATTGCACGAACGAAAGATACGGCTTTAAGCTTTGATTATGCTATTAGCTCTATTGATAATGTCAATTATCAATCAAAAGTAGAAGCTCGTACATTTTCAATGTTCAAACATCAAAATTTTTGTCATGAATGCTATTATTACTTCCCCGATAACCAATGATATTATTAACAATGCCTATTCTTATACCCGATTTAATAAATTAACCGAAGAGTTATTGGAAAAAGGCGAGGTTACGAATCATGAGAACAGTGAGAGCAACCTTAACTACACGAAGTTGAATTTACAGCGAACTCATCGTTGGGACAAACGTGGTCAGATTCTGCCAGAAGTAAAAGCAATTGTAGAGGCCATTGAGCGTCCACAAATCTGGTTGGTGATTACTGAAGGATGGTGCGGAGATTCAGCTCAGATTTTACCATTCATAAATAAAATGGCAGAGCTAAATCCAAATATAGCCCTAAAAGTGATATTAAGAGACGAACATCCAGAGATTATAGACCAGTTTTTAACTGATGGGAAAAGTCGCTCAATACCTAAAGTAGTTATACTAGATTCTGAGACCCTGGAAGTACTTGGAAGCTGGGGGCCAAGGCCAATAGAAGTACAAAAAAAGTATTTATCTGAAAAAAGGAACCCCGCAGTTGGTCCGAAGGAAGCTTCCAAAAATCTTCATACTTTCTATGCGAAGGATAAAGGATCAACTTCTCAACAAGAATTTGCTGCACAATTATCAATATAGGGTCTACATAAGTTCTACATTTTTCTATTTTAGTATGGTTATGCCTTACTTTTGCACCATTTAGGTTTTTAAAGTGAATAGCATGACATATTTAGAGAGATTTAAGAAGAGTATTGCTCAAACGAGTGATTCACCATTGGGTTTGGAAATTAGCCATGCCCAAGGTCCTTATATCTATACCACCAATGGAAAACGATTTACTGATTTAATTTCCGGAATTGCGGTTAGTAGTCTGGGGCATCGTCACCCGGCTATTATTGAGGCTGTAAAAGATCAGCTAGAGAAGCATCTGCATGTAATGGTTTATGGAGAATTCATCCAAAAACCTCAACTAGAACTTGCTGAGCTTCTGACCAAAAAGTTACCTGAAGGATTGGATCAGGTATATTTTGTAAATAGTGGAACGGAGGCAAATGAAGGGGCTCTTAAACTTGCAAAAAAACATACTAAGAGAACTAAGCTTATAGCATTTAGAAATAGCTACCATGGAGACACACATGGTTCGCTTAGTGTTACAGGTCGGGATGTATACCGTGATCCCTACCTGCCTCTATTGCCGGATATTCACTTTCTTGATTTCAATTCGTTGAAAGGAATCGAAGCTATTGATGATTCCATTGCAGCAGTTATAATGGAACCTATTCAGGGAGAAGGTGGGATTATTCCAGCGGAAAGTGGTTGGCTCAAGAAAATCAGAAAGAAATGTACGGAAGCAGGAGCGCTATTAATTTTCGATGAGATTCAATCCGGTTTTGGACGTACCGGTAAGCTATTTGCCTTTCAGCACTTTGAAGTTCAACCGGATATTTTATGTATGGCCAAGGCTATGGGTGGAGGGATGCCAATAGGGGCATTTGTTTCTTCAGAAGAAATCTTCAAAGCATTTATGTATGATCCGCCTTTAAATCATGTAACAACCTTTGGCGGGCACCCGGTAAGTTGTGCCGCTGCTTTGGCTACTTTGGAAGAACTGTTGAGTGGAAATTATCTTGCGACAGCCAAACTTATTGAAGAGAAGGCAAAGAATAGATTACAGGGCGAAGGAATTGTAGAAGTACGCGGAAAAGGAGCGATGCTTGGTATTCAACTTGCGAGTAAAGAGCTTACCGAGGCTGTTGTTAAAGAGTGCATGAGTTTTGGAATAATTCTGGGATGGACTCTTCATTCCGACTCTCTAATTCGCTTCGCCCCACCACTTATTCTCGGAGAGGAAATGATTGACGAAGTATTGGAATTGATAGCTGGTAGTATATCCAGAAATGTCTAATTTCATCTTCAGTTATGAAGACTATCAATCCAGCCTCCGGTGAGCTAATCCGGGAATACCCTAATACTTCGTTTACCGAGTTCGAGCAAATCGTATCGGATGCAAATGCTGCTCAAAAAGAATGGGCTAAACGAACATTTGAAAATCGTAAACCCCTTCTTTTAAAAATTGCATCTTTGCTGAGGGAACAGAAAGAAGAACTTGCCCAGCTTATGGCACTGGAAATGGGAAAGCCACTGGCTCAGGGAATTTCAGAAGTTGAAAAATGTGCCTGGGTGTGTGAATATTATGCCGAGCATGCAGAGGAATTTTTGAGGGATAAAACGGTAGCGACCGAAGCTTCAAAAAGTTATGTCACTTTCCAACCATTGGGGGTAGTATTGTCCATTATGCCATGGAATTTTCCATTCTGGCAGCTATTCAGGTTTGGTGCTCCGGCACTAATGGCTGGAAATGGCGTGATCTTAAAGCACGCGGAAATAACCACAGGATGTGCATTAAAAATCGAAGAGTTAGTACATCAAGCTGGAATCCCATCGAATCTCTTTCGAACTGTTCTATTTGAGAACGAAGACATGAGGCCGGTTATTCAACATGCCGGAATTGCAGCGGTAACACTTACAGGGAGTACCAGGGCGGGGAAGATAGTGGCAAGTCAGGCTGGAGAGGCCCTCAAGAAAACCGTATTGGAGCTCGGTGGCAGTGATCCCTATTTAATCTTTTCTGATGCAGATATTTCGAAAGCGGCTGAATTATGCGTGACTTCGAGGCTGCTTAATTCGGGGCAGACTTGTATTGCCGCGAAACGATTTATTGTTGTTGAATCGGTATATGATGAGTTTCTGGAGCAATTCACTGAGTTGATGTCATCCAAAACGATAGGAAATCCTTTTGATGAAGGAGTGGATATTGGGCCTATGGCCCGAATTGATCTTCGAAATGAGCTACATAAACAGGTTCAGGGGAGTATAAAGCTTGGAGCTACCCCTATTATAGGATGTGAGAAACCGGAATCTCAAGGAGCTTTTTATCCGGTAAGCATCTTGACTGATGTTACCAAAGGCATGCCGGCTTATGAAGAGGAGTTATTTGGTCCTGTTGCAGCCATTATTAAAGTGAGAGATGAAGAGGAAGCCATCCAGATTGCCAATGATACCAACTTTGGCTTAGGAGCCGCGGTGTTTACCAATGATGTAAAAAAAGGAGAGGAGATTGCCTCCAGGTACCTGGAAGCGGGATGTTGTTTTGTGAATGGCTTTGTGAAATCCGATCCCCGCTTACCTTTTGGCGGGATCAAGCAATCTGGTTATGGAAGAGAGCTGGGATTGTACGGAATCCGCGAATTTGTAAATGCAAAGACAGTTTGGGTAGGATAACGGCTAAGAAAAAGCCATTTCCCGGTTATACTTCTTTCGATATTCCTTAGGCGTTAGGCCAGAGTATTTTCTAAAAGTTTTTCGAAAAGCTTTTTCATCGTTATAACCTATTCCGTACATCACCTCGAGAATAGTCTCTGTGGTGGATTCAAGTTTCTTTTTAGCGGCTTCAATTTTAACGCGCTGTATATATTCAAGCGGAGTATTGGAAGTGGCTTTTTTAAAGCGTCTCAAGAAACTGCGGACATTTAAGTTCACCATCGCAGCGATATCATTGATATTCAGTTTCTCTTCGTAATTGTTTTCAATATAGGATTGAGCCCTTTTTATGTGTTCGTCAGAATGTTCTTTTTGGCCACTAAATATGATGAATTCACTTTGACTGATTCGATCGAATTCGATTTCAGAAATCTTGGAACACCATATTGCTGTTTCTCTTCCGAAGTATCGTTCGATTAGATAAAGGGTAAAGTTTAGAATAGAATAAGCTCCTCCGCTTGAGTAAATGCCGTTGTCTTCACAGATAATTTTTTCAGGAATCAGCTCCACTTCCGGGTACTTCTGCCGGAACAGGTTATGGGCAGTCCAGTGAGTGGCACATGTTTTCCCATTTAAAAGACCTGTTTCAGCCACAAGAAAAGCTCCCTTACATAAACTTGCGATCTCAGCATCGTTTTCTATTCTTTGAGTTTTTATCCAGTCAACGAACTCGCGATTGTTTTCAACTTCTTTCTCCAGGTCTCCGCTAATAGGGGAGACAATGATCAAATCTGTCTTTTCTACTTCATCTATGGTTATAGTAGGATGGATACTGAATAAGCCCTGATAGGTAATTGGATCTTTAGACAGGCCAACAAGATCGATCTGAAACCGATTTTCAGGGAGTTGCTTGAGTTTCCTGAAATAGGAATTAGCCATTCTAAGTAAGTTATAGGGAGCTATAATGGTATCTACAATACTGCTTCCGGTGGGGACAAGTACGCTTATGTGTTTCATTTGAGCTGGATTAATCACTCAAAAAGTAAAGTAAAGAATTGTCGTAAACAACCCTTTATGTTGTCGTAAAAGACAACCTTATAGAACTAATTAATGACATACATTGGTTTCGAATCGTTATATAATTCAAAACAAATACAATCATGAATACTCAAGAAATCACCGTTGTTTACAAATGGACTGCGAAACCAGGTAAATCAGATGAACTGCAAAACATCTATAAAGAAGTAACTAACCAAATGGAAGAAACTGAGCCAGGTGCACTTAAGGTGCAATGCTTTTTCGAGGAAGATACCAGAACACTTCTTGTCTATGATTTATTTAAAGATGGTGATGCTTTAGGGTTCCACTTAAGTACCACTGCTGCAGGCCACTTTCCATCTTTACTAGAAGTTGCAGACCCAGGCCCCTTTCTTTTTTGTGGTGATGTGCCTGAGCCATTAAAACAAGCTGCTTTAGGTATGGGTCTGGATGCTACTTTTGCTCCAAATATTTCTGGATTTGAAAGAGCTATCTAATCCTAAACTACAGCCAATGAAAAGCCGGTCATAGTGCCGGCTCTTTGGCTTGCTTTATTATAACTCCTCTACAAGCTGAATATGATTTCCACAGGTGTCATCAAATACCACAATTTTAACCGTACCCATTTCTGTGGGTTCAACGCTAAATGCCACATCTAATGCCTTGAGCCTGTCAAATTCTGCCTGCACATCATCTACGCTGAATTGTGTCCAGGGAATGCCTGCATCAAACAAGGCTTCCTGGAATACTTTTGCAGGTTCAAAATGTAAGGGAGAAGGTTCCAGTAATAGTTCTGGTCCGTCTTGTTGTTCTTTTGAAACGAGGGTTAGCCATCTGTGACCTCCGTCTAGTGGAATGTCGAGTTTTTTAATGAAACCCAGTTTATTGGTGTAAAACTGGAAAGCTTTTTCCTGGTCCATTACCGGAATACTTAATCCGAAAATTCTCATAGATGTTTAGTTTAGGTTTTATATAACGCGCAATAAGTTATTACACAATGGTTGATGGTTATTCGTTAATGGTGATTTACAAATAACCATTAACGAATAACAAAAACGCTACGTTACCCTAAGTGAACAGAAAGTGTAAACAATGTGTAAGGATTTAATAGCATCTATATAATTCAATACTAAATTTCTAAAACCTTATATGTATAAGCTTCTTGAAAATTGCTCTTTTTGATATTCAGAAGGAGGAAGTCCTACCTTTTTCTTCATTTAGGAGCTAAATGAACCGAGGCTTACAAAGCCAACTGCATAACAGGTTTCTGTCACCTTTGTCCCTTTTTTAAGGAGCTCTTTTGCTCTTTCAATTCGTTTATCAATCAAATACTGACTGGGGGTTTGTCCATAGTACCTTTTGAAGGTTCGTAAAAGGTGAAATTTTGAAATAAAGCGAGCGCTTGATAATGATTCCAGATTCAAATCAGAATCGTAGTGCTGATCTATATAATTTCGAAGCTCAATTACAGTATCCAGCTGTTTCTGATTTGAATAAATCTTCGATTTGATCCGGAGTATTTCTTTCTGGTAGAAATTCATTTTTCAAATCCCCCTAACCCATCCTCCGTCAATAGCCAACGAAACACCAGTGATATAACTGGCTCTCTGGCTGGCCAGAAAAGTCACTGCAGCAGCGAATTCTTCAGGCTGTCCAATTCTTCTTAAAGGGACTTCTTCGGTGACTTCATGCAGGGCTGGATTCTTTTCCATTAAACTTTCCAGTCGTTCGGTTTGGGTGTAGCCGGGCATCACATTATTTACCGTGATGTTGAACGGTCCTAATTCGTTGGCCAGGGTTTTCATTAATCCAACAACCGAAGCTCGGACGGAGTTGGACAGAACCAATCCTTCAACTGGTTGTTTGACCGCCTGCGAAGTAATCGAGATGATTCTTCCCCATTGCTGCTCTTTCATTCCGGGCAGTACTCCATAGATCATTCCCACCGTGCTTTCTAACAATAATCGATATGCCTGCTCCCATGCTTCTTCGTTATGACTTTCAAAACTTCCAAATGGGGGGCCACCAGAGTTGGTAACTAGTATATCTACAGTACCCAGATTAGCTTGAGCAGCCGATAAAATGTTATCCCTTCCCGAACTTGTGGAGACGTTACCAACGGCATAATGAACGTTAGAGCTGCTGAGAGCTTGTATTTCTTCCTGAGCTTTGATCAAGTCAGCTTCATTCCTTCCACAAATCAAAACCTGTACGTCTTCTTTTGCCAGTTCTGAAGCAACAGCTTTCCCAAGGCCTTTACTGGAAGCCATTACCAGGGCTTTTTTCCCGGCTAATCCTAAATCCATGCTTATTTCTTTAGATAGTCATCGGTTCCGTCCAGCCAGTCTCTTCGTGGTGGAGCCCAGGTATCGGTTTCTTCAACTTCACCGATCATAAGAGCTTTGTGAGGAAGGTTCCCAGGAATTACGACAGAGTCTCCCGCATGCAAATCTACTGGTTCTGAATCTTCGCTTTCGAACCAAAAACGGATCGTTCCTTTGGTAACCTGGGTGATTTGTTCATTTTCGTGACTATGCATGGGTACTACAAAACCATCTTTAAACTCCATTTTAGCGATCATGATCTTATCTCCATAGATCATTTTCCGTTTCATAGATGGGTTTACTTGGTCTTCAGGGACATTGGCCCAGTTAATTTTTTTGATCATTTTTTCCAGTTAATTAGGGAAGGTTAGTTCGAAAAGAAAACTGTTTTTAGAACTATCTACAAACAAAAAAGGAAGACCGGTTGCCCGATCTTCCTTTAATGGGATTTTGGAAAAAGACTACATCTTTTCTGTAAACCATTTTGCTGATTCAGCAACTGATTCACTTACTTCATTTTCCTGGTCATAGTAACTGAATTGATGGAAAGGGGAGTCCAGTTCAGTTTCCATCCAATGAAGTCTTTTATCTTCCGAAGCAATTCGCTCAAAGTAGTTTTTGGTGTATTGGGGTAGTACTGCACCGTCAGAGTGAATCATCAGGGTTGGCACAGTAAGGTTAGAGGCAGAAGGCATAGGATCAGCAGTTAACCAGTCTTCCCACGACATTACCGCAAACTTATCATTACTCCACTCTGAAATGGCTCCGCGCTCTGGATTCAGGTAGTAATCATAAGGACCAAACATGGCGGCTGATTCATCTTCCGTAGAAATAGTTGGTACATAAGCTACTACTCCGTTGTCAGCATACTCTCTTTTCGCAGCCTGAGCAGCTTCAATTTTTGCAGATACGCCTTCTTCTCCACCATAGAACAATTTGACGGCATCTGCATCATGCAGCCAGGAAGCAACAGTTACTACAGACTTAATCCGATTATCCTCAGAAGCAGCCATTAGAGTGTACATAGCTCCGGCGCATACTCCAAAGGCTCCAATTTTATCGCTATCAACTCCTGGAAGCGTTTCAAGAAAAGTAACTGCATTTTGGATGTCTGTCTTTTTCATAGACGGGCTTTCGTAGAACCTTGGTTCTCCTTCACTTTCCCCGAAGTTTCTAAAATCGAAAGCTAGTGTTATGAATCCTTGCTTCGCTAACTCTTCTGCATATAAACCAGCCATTTGCTCTTTAACGGTAGTCCAGCTTCCGGAAACTACAAGCGTTGGATATTCTTTTCCTTCTTCATAATTCTCCGGGTAATAAATATCACCTACAAGGTTAGCGCCTTCGCTATTGAATGTTATTTTTTCCATGGTTTTAGGTTCTTTACTAGTTTTTGGTTTGGTTGTACAGCTCATGATCAGGGCAAAAATGAGTAGGGGTGTTAAATAGGTTTTCATAGTTATTTAAATTCAATGTTGCCGGTCATATACTTTAGGTTGTATTGGAAGGAATAGAGCTTCCATTGTCCGTTTTCTTTTCTCAATTCTAGGTTATAAGTGCCTACAAACTCTCTGGTTTTTCCTTCAGTGGCAGCTTCTTTGTATTGAGTAGCTGTTGCGTAGGCAAATACTTTAGCGTGGTCATCTTCAATGTCGATGATGTAATTGCCGCCAAGATGATTTACTGCATCAATACTGGTGTACGCTTCGGCCCACATGCTTGTGATGTCTGTAGCCTTCATTGTTTCTTTGGGACCGCCAAGCGAAGACATATCTAACCATACTTCTTCGGTAAAAACCTGGTGCTGTAGCTTCTCCCATTCTTGCTCATCGGTATAAACAAAGAGTTTGTTTATGGTTTGTGTAATTTTTTGAGTTTCGTTTTGCGTTTCCATAGTGGTAATACTGTTGGTTAGGGTTCCAATTACTAATAGTGTTATTGCTGTTACCAGCGTGAATGATTTCATTTCGATCTCCTTTTTGGTTCAATAAAAAGGTAGCTCAGGATGGATTTATGAAATCAAAGGAGGGAGTGTGAATTTCAAAGAATTACCTGTTCGCGGTAATTCAGAGGGGTAGAACCTGTGTTTTTCTTAAAAAAAGAGCTGAATGAGCTAGGACTTTCAAAATAAAGGGCGTAGGAAATTTCTTTTACACTTAGTTCTGTCTGGGCGAGATAAGATTTCGAAAGTTGAAGAAGGTGCCGATGAATATGGTTCAGTGCTGTAAGCCCCGTAATGCTTTTGACAACCGCATTTAAGTGATTAGGATGAACATTCAGCTTTTGAGCATAATAGCTCGGTGAGTGGAGGTTGGCAAAGGTTTCCAGTTTTGTATTCTCATAAAAGCTGGTTTGTATCATGGTTTGATACCGTGTCAACAACTTCAGGTCCGAGGTTCTGATAGCCTGCTCTGCCTGTTCCTCATCAACCTGTTGCAAGAAATACCGCTTGGTATAATTGAGAAGAAGAAAGGTGTAGGCTTCAATCAGGTCGAATTTATCATCGGAATCACTATGATATTCTGTCCATATTTTTTGATAGGTCCCAAGTATATCTGGTAGATCGGACTCATCAATTTCAAAGGGAATGGCTTTATCAATTTTTAGAAAAGGAAAATTCTGAAGAAGGTTTGAGAATAACCCGGATTGTGCCACAAAATCCTGGGAGAACATGATGTAATATCCTTTCCAATTGGGTACGATATCCCAAGAGATGATTTGAAAAGGGGAATTAAAAAAAATCGTGGTTCCTTTTGGGAAATCGGTGTGATGACCGGTTATGGCTTTCCCATCTCCATCGGCTTTTATAGCTATAGCATAGAATTCATGGCGGAAAGGTGGCATTTCGCTAATAACTACTGGCATATTTTCCTCAAAACTCCGGATATCAAAATGAGGATGCCTAGGTTGAGGAATGCTAATGCCTTCGCAATACTCCGATATGGTTTTGAAGTGTTTCACTATTGCCTAATATGATTCGTCGGGCAATATGGGGAATTTAGCTGGCTTTTCTATTACTCAATAAGAAGTAGATTAGGAAAGAAATCCCAAAAGTAATAAACCATGCGTATGAGTACAGGTCATTCCAAATAGACGATATCGAAGATCCACTTATCAAACCAACCTGTATGAAAAAGCCTGGGATAACAGGAAGAAGAGCTAAGGAAAAAGCTGTCCATGCTTTCCAGTTCCATCTTGGAATAGTACCCATTTCACTAAAGAGGGAGGATATATCTAAGGTTCTTTTTCTAACCACAAAGTAGTCACAAATCATAATCCCTGTGATGGAACCCAACAGTGCAGAATAAGCAATTAACCAAAGGAAAATATATCCACTCGGGTCAGCTAAGAGTTTCCATGGGAAGATCATTATCCCAATGATTCCGGTTATATAGCCACCCATTTTAAAGCTAATTTTCTTTGGAAAAATGTTGGCAATATCGTTGGCCGAAGCCACTACATTCGCTGCAATATTAGTAGAAAGGGTAGCTATGCTTAGCATCACCATAGAAAGGATGATAACAATAGGGGAATCGAATTTGCTCATCAGAATGATAGGATCCCAAATTGCTTCACCATAAAGAAGTACTGTCGCACTGGTCACAAAAATGCCGATAAAGGAAAATAAGGTCATGGTAGTGGGAAGTCCTAAAGCCTGCCCCTTATAGTGAGCCTTTTGATTAACGGCGTACCGGGTAAAATCCGGAATGTTAAGAGAAAGAGTAGCCCAAAAGCCCACGATAGCAGTTAAGCTAGGCCAGAAGATGCTCCAGAATGTGGTTCCGGGAGCTGGATGAAAAGTACTTGTAGCAGCTAAAATATCCGAAACAGAGCCCACCGTTGAGATGGCCCAAATCATCAATGCGATACCAGAGAAGAGAAGTACTGGTGCCGCCCAACTCTCAAGGGCTCTTATGGTGTCTATGCCCCTATAGATGATCCAGATATTTATTCCCCAGAAAATGAAGAAGCAAACTAGCTGGACGATGTTTAGCCCAATAAAATCTCCCAGGTAAGGACTGTTTGCCAGATCAGGAGCCAAAACAAGTAAGAGCTGATAAATTGCGTTTCCTCCAATCCAGCTTTGGATGCCAAACCAGCCGCATCCAACCAGTCCTCTCAACAAGCCAGCAAAAATGGCTCCGTGAAGTCCGAAGCTGGAACGGATCAAAACTGGAAATGGGATTCCGTACTTAGCTCCGGGGTGTCCATTGAGAAGTAATGGGACAAGAACAATTAGATTACCAAGAAATATAGTAAAGGTAGCTTGCCACCAGGTCATTCCCTCTTGTATAAGACTGCTTGCTAACATATAAGTAGGTACGCAAACAGCCATACCTATCCATATAGAAGCGTAATTCCAGGTATTCCAATTCCTGTTATTCTTCGAGACTGGGGCAAAATCTTCGTTATAGAGCGAGGATTTTTTTACGGATTCTGGAATATTCATCGATTAGGTTTTACTGCTCTAAACCCAATAATAGGTTTATAATCCATAAAATCATCCCAGAAGGAGTTCTCTTTTTGTTTTGGATCGAGATACGGGCCGTGCCAGCTGAATCCGATAAAGCCAGCTTTTTTAAACGCCCTTTGATAGGTCTCTGGTCTTAGAAAGAAATTATCGATAGAAAAAGTAGTTCCATCTTCGTTGGTAATGGTGTATCTGACAACGTCACCTTCTTTTTGAAGAGAAGGGGTTGTTTTTTCAAACCCGTATTTCAAAAAGGAAGGAGCCGAATTTGGGTTCTCATTTATGTTGTCGTTAAAACCAACAAATATCCCTCCTGGTTTTAATGCATTGTAGGCCGATTTACAGAACTGGAAAAGTTCCTGAGCACTTTTTGCATAGTTAAGAAGATACATACCAGTAATTATGTCCACTTTAA
This sequence comes from Balneola sp., assembly GCA_003712055.1. NCBI lineage: Bacteria > Pseudomonadati > Balneolota > Balneolia > Balneolales > Balneolaceae > Balneola > Balneola sp. The sequence continues at coordinate 787,269 of RHLJ01000001.1, read as the reverse complement.
ATGTAGTATGTAATTTAGCCGCGTTAGCACAAAGGTATTCACAGCCAATGGGGTGCAGTAATTCCTGATCTTTTGCAAGTGCGATCATCTCCGAAGAAATATCTACCCCAAGAACAGATCTTGCTCCAGCAAGTTTAATTTTTCTGGAATAATGCCCTTCACCACAGGCCAGATCCAGCACATCCAAAGATTTTATATTACCAAGGAGTTGGAATAAGGTGAATTCCTCGATATATGTACGAAAAGAGAGACCCTTTGAGTCTCTGTAAGCTTCAGCTATCCGATCGTATTCTTGCAGTTTTTCTTTCATATAATTACCAGTACAAAATGAACGTAATTCGAGTTAAAAACAAAGAATGTAGAGTTAATGTAGACCCCGCATTCAGAATTTATCTTATGATTTAAATTAGCGCTGATTCATATGAATCTTAATTCTAATACCAATCATCACGTTGATTCAATATTTTGTGCCTTTGAGAGAATCCATTTGATATGAAAAGAATAAAATTACTCACTATATCACTATTAACAATAGCGGTTGCCTTTTCCGGGTGTGGAAAGGATGAGGATAGTCGCTTCGAAGTTGAATTGATTCAGGCTAAGTCGGAAATACCTTCACAAATCAGGCTCTTTTTTAAAGTTGATCTGGGTGAAGATCATCTGTTTACTACGTTGGAGCCTCAAGATTTTGAGATTTATGAAAACGGCTCTTTGATCTCAAGGTTGGAATCTCAGGCCCAGATACAAAGAGAAGAAGGGGAGTTTATGTTCTCTTCTATTTTACTATTAGACCTTAGTGGTAGTGTGTTAAGAGATACAGAATTACCTAACGTAAAAAGTGCTGCTACCTCATTTATAAATTCAGTAATGCCTGCGATCACAGATGAAACCTATGGGTCAAAAGAAATGGCTATTTACTGGTTTGATGGGGAAGAAGAAATTCATCTATTAGTTCCTTTTACTACTGAAATAGCTCAACTAAATGAGGGAATTAGTTCTATTGATGAAGATATAAGTAATGACGTTTCTACCAATTTAAATGGTGCTGTAGTACAAGGTTTATCACTTATGAATTCCCGTCTCGTCGAAACCAGATTGAATCCAAATATTTCAACCGCTGGTTCAGTTGTGATTTTTACAGATGGAACAGACCAGGCTAGTCGTGTAACAACACGGGAAGCTCAAGACGCAGTTAATGAAGCTGGTAGTGATAATGCAGTATTTACAATTGGTCTTGGGGATGAGATTGACGAAAGCGTACTTAAAACTATAGGAAGAGATGGTTTTGAATTGGCAGAAAACTCTTTTGATTTGAATGCTACCTTTCTAAAGGTTGCTCAGAAGGTACAGAGTGAATCTCAATCATTCTATGTTTTGGAATACTGCAGCCCTAAGCGTTCCGGAGATCACACGTTAGAACTACGAGCCCTTTATGAAAACAGGTTTGGAAGTTTTAGAACTACTTTTTCAGCGGATGGATTTACTGGCGGCTGTACCATCGAATAATCTAAAAACCCATCTCAGCAAGCTTCTTCACTGAACCTATCCAAAGATCGTAGTACCTGGATTTGGCTTCTTTTCCAACTACCTGAACATTTATCTGATTCATGTGAGACAGATTCACCGTACCGAGGTGAGTCCCCCATTTTGAACTTTCAACAGAAACGAAAGAATCGTTGATGTTTTCCTGCCCAAAGATCTGAGTATTCTGAAAAATGAAGACTGGGTTCAAAGAGTAATTTGTTCCCTTACCTACAGCGGCACTGTATGAGAAGTACGGGAAATTTTCCAGGTTTGGGTTTTCCGGGTTGAAACTGGTTTGCACATAATCCAAACACAATTGCTCTACAGAGTTTAGTACCTCACTTTTTTCGAGAGGGTAGACGTTGTTTCCAAACCAATCAACAATATCTCCGATTTTTTCAGTGATAACTTCCGGGGTTTTCAAAACCAGGTTTGCCAAATAAGTACCTCTATGGGGGGTAGCAATAGTAGTTAAAGAAGCCACTCTTTCATGAATATCAAGGTGGCAGAGTGCATGGCGCATATCTAATCCACCCATGCTATGAGCGATAACATTTACTTTTTCAAAATTATACGTCTCGCAGATTTGCGTTATCAAGCGAACCCAGTTCCTCGCTCTTGTTTCGATTGGGGCATAAGGCACAACATTGGGAGCAAATGCAACAAGGCCATGTTCTCTCATCAACATACAAGGATCATGAAGGGGAGATGGTTTTACCAATGAACCAATGGCTCCAAAACCATGGCAAAGAAAAATAGGATACTGAGTTTGTATGATTTCCGGTTGAGGAAATTCTTCTAGAACAAGCCTTTTTAGTAATACCTTGTTTTCAGCCATTACCCATTTCCAGTTGATGAAGAAGTTCCTGTAACCAGTCTGATAGTTCTAAACACAGTGCCTTTATGTTCAATATAAATATTCATGTCTTCCTCAGGGAATACTACCGTAGTGGGGGTGTTTAAACCAAAGGGAAATACCCGATGATGAAGATCCAGGTGGAAGCTCGTTTTAGAGAACTCCGGGGGAACTTCTACCCGGTATACTTTTCTGGTGAAAGAAGTGTCAATTTCAACGTTATAAGTTCGTATTTGGCCACGCAGTAAATTAGCATCCTCGAATGAAAGTTGAATTAAGGAATCCAATTCTGCTTCTGTGTTGACAGATACTGGAACATAGGTAGGGGTATAGGCTAGAATAACCGCAGCAATTAGACAACAAAAAGCCAATAAGACGATAGATACTTTTTTCCTATTCTGATCCATAATGAACTATCTTCACGAACTTTTGAAAATCGAAGTAAACCGATAATAGCTTGCGGTCAAAACTTATTCCAATAATACTTTTTTTATCGATTTTGAATGTCTTTGAAGGCAGTATGTACCATGTAGTTGCCCAGGAGACCATCGAAGATGAAATTAAAAATGTAGGGGATACTAATGAAATATTAGTTCTCAAAGCAAGAAAATTGTTACTCAATAACCTCGAAAACGGGGACTTCCAAAAAGCAGGGGATATAGTTGAGTATGCTGAACGTACTTTTCAGGATTCAGTAACAGTCTTTTCAGTTTATGAAAGGCTCTTAGTGAGCTTTTGGGTTTCGGATTATGACAGCGTAGTCAGTTTGGTATTGAATCGACTGGATAGCAACGGTTACTTTTCTCCCTTACTCTATTTTTATCATCCTCAGAGAAGCCCATTAACCTTTGTGGATTATTTTTTTGACGATTTGTTCTCACTCAGCCTAGAGAACAAAAAGCTATTAGTTGATAGAGTTAATAATTCAAATCTAAGCAAAGAGGAAAAAGAAGTTCTAAGGCTAACCCTTAATAAAGAGCTGATTGATTTAGAGAATTACGAAGAAGAGCAACAAGCAATAAACAGAGAGGCCGATTTTTTCCTCGAGAAATATCCTGAGAGTAAGTACTCAGAATATATAGGGAGCTATGTCAGAGAAGTGTATACTTTTTCGAGACATGCATGGGGGTTTTTCTTGGGCTTAGGGTATAACGATTACACCGCTGGGTTGGGAAAGGAATATTCCCCTAATTTCGATATAAATATGACTTTCGAATATTACCGGGATAATATTCTGTTGGCTTTTTCGATGGACCTAGGCTTAGGGACTATCAGGAATGATCGATTTATCAGGGGAGAATACGATTGGGAAAAAGGAGACCGGGCAGATTCATATTTTGCTGATCTCTTATTAGGCTACCAACTTTTGCCAATGAGGAGGGTATTAATAACTCCTTTCGTAAGTGGTGGTATTTCCGGTATTACTCCTAGTACCGGAGATTTAGACCGGGCTGATATTGGTACCAGATCTGATGTAAGATATGGTTTGGGGCATACCTTTAATTACGGGGTAGGTGTGAATTTTGATCATTATACATTAGCAAAAGGTACTTTTGAGGGTACTATTCTAAGGTTTAGAGTTGGGTACAAAGAATTAGGCTGGGAGAAACAATATGAAACACTCGATGGAGGAGTTTGGTATTTCTCAGTTGGTTTTGGGGGAGTTCTCCGGACGATTAACCGAAAATAAGTTTTAGTGCTCGTTCTGCTACCTCTTCTTTACTTCCTTTAAATTCGGAAACATCATCCTTGCTGATAACATGAATGTGATTGGTATCTGATTCAAAGCCGGAATCTTCTTTTGCCAGCGAATTTGCGATAACCCAATCAGCTTTTTTCTTACTTAGCTTGGAGGTAGCATTTTCAATTAGATCTTCTGTTTCCATAGCAAAACCGATCAAGGTCTGATGAGCAGGTTTTCTGTCTCCAAGCCAGGCTAAGATGTCTGTAGTTTTTGCCAGCTCAATAGCATCCTCAGCAGCGTCTTTTTTTACCTTATGTCCGAATGTTTGAGCCGGAGTAAAATCAGAAACAGCTGCCGCCATTATTATCACATCAGCATCTGCTTCATGTTGTATAGCCTTAAATAAGTCATCAGCAGATACAATGCTTCGTAATACGACCCCTTCAGGATTTTCTAAATGAACAGGGCCATGGATTAAAATTACTTCTGCTCCTAATCGCTGAGCCGCTTTTGCCATAGCAAATCCCATTTTTCCTGAGCTAGGATTAGAGATAAAACGTACAGGATCTATGAATTCCCTGGTTGGCCCGGCAGTAACGATAACTTTTTTCCCTTCTAAAGCTCCCTTTATTGAGCCAATAATCGCGCTTGTTTTTTCAAGAATAGTGTCAATCTCTGGTAGCCTCCCTTTCCCTTCCAGTCCACTTGCTAGAAAACCAGATTCCGGCTCCAAAATATGATATCCGAAACCCTCTACTTTTTTGAGGTTTTTTGTTACTGATGGAGATTCATACATCTCACCATCCATGGTAGGGCATATAAGGATGGGGGAGCGTGCAGCAAGAACGGTAGCTGTGAGCATATTGTCTGAAATCCCATTAGCTATCTTGGCCAGAGTATTTCCAGTGCAGGGAGCTATGACAAATAAGTCAGCCCATTCTCCCCAGTTAATATGGCGTGTCCATTCGGTAGCTTGCTCCTGGTCTTCAGGAAAAATATCAACAGCAACTTCGTGACCAGAAAGAGAGGCAAAGGTTTCTAAACCAACAAAGCGGATGGCAGAAGGAGTCATTGTAACTCTAACTTCAGCACCCGCTTTTTGAAATTCACGTAGTAAAAAAACAGCTTTATAAGCTGCAATTCCTCCGGTTACACCTAAGATAATGCGTTTACCGGAGAGCATAAATTATTCAGCTTCAGGTCGACGGTAGTAGATAGAATCTTCTTCCATTTCGGTAACAGCGCGTTGAGCTGCATGAGGGAGCTTTTCAAATGCTTTTGAGATTTGCTCTTGTTCTTCATTGAAAGAAAACTCATCGTCGTCTTCAAATCCTTCGAAGTACTGGAGTTTTTCATCTAACTCAAGTTTTTCCTGAGCGGCTAATTGGCGGGCTCTTTTCGCCATTATTACGAGTAACTCATATTTGTTACCAGTTACATTTTTTAAGCCTTCAATATCTAGAGTGCGAATGGGCATAATGTTTATGTCTTGTTCATAAATTCAGAAACAGCCTGTTTTACTTCGTTATAAGCTGTATCTAAATGGTCATTAATGATTACGCGATCAAAGTGATGTGCGTAAGTAAGTTCTTTATTTGCGCGATCAAGTCTGAGTTTAAGGGTTTCTTTAGTCTCTGTTCCCCGGGCTTTAAGGCGCTGCTTTAATATCTCAATAGAAGGAGGTTCAATAAACAAACTCAATGCTTCATCGCCATAGAGTTTTTTGACATTTAGGGCTCCTTTTACCTCGATATCAAGCAGAATAAAATACCCTGATTCTAACTTTTTATCAACTTCTGATTGTAAGGTCCCATACCTCTTCCCACCATAAAATTCTTCCCATTCCAGAAAGTCTCCTGCTTCGATACGATCCTGGAATTTTTCCGGACTAAGGTAATGATAGTGCACCCCATCTTTTTCTCCCTCACGAGGGGGACGGGTAGTCGCAGAGACTGAAAACTTAAGACGGTCAAAATCATTAAAAAGGCGTTTAGCAATGGTTGATTTGCCACCACCACTTGGAGATACAAGAATAATGATCTTACCCTTTTTTATTGCCATGAGATATGGGTTTTGTGAGTTTAGTAATAGTTTAGTCGTTAATCAAAACTCATACCCCAACTCTTAATACTAATTATTCTACGTTTTGAACCTGTTCTCGAATTTGCTCAAGCATTTCTTTTGCTTTTACTACATGATGAGCAATTTCTGAATCATTAGCTTTTGAACCAATGGTATTGAGTTCTCTGTTGATTTCCTGTGTTAGAAAATTCAATCTTCGACCAGCCGGTTCCGGTTGTTCAATAGCTTCAATAAAGAATTTTAAATGCGCTTTAAGTCGCACAGTTTCTTCTGTGATATCCATTTTATCAGCCATGATAACCACTTCCATTTCTAGTCTTTCTTCGTCAATAGAGTCGTCATCAATCAATTGCTTAATTCGGTCGTGAAGTTTTTTTCGAACTTCCTGGCTACGTCCGTCTGTTATAGATTGTATTTCACTAAGTGCTTCATCGATGGATTGGATTCGCTCCATCAAATCTTGTTTAAGTTGAGCACCTTCCTGTGAGCGCATTTCCTCGAGGTTCTGGATAGCAAGCTTTGTAGCCTGTTTAACAAGTTCCCATTTATGTTTTAGAGAAGATTCGTCTTCTTCTTGAGTTATAAATACGTCTCCAAAACTAGTTATGCTTTTCAGTTCAAGAGGTTCTCTGATACCAGCAGCTTCTCTTAATTTGTTTAGTAAATCGGCGTATGCCTTTGCTTTTTTCGTATCTACTTCGATGGAGGGAACATGCGTTTCCTGAGTAGCAAGGTTAACAATCACATTTAGTTTTCCCCGATTTACCGATTTCTGAATAAGTTCTTTTAATTCCAGCTCCATATGTTGGAGTCGTTGAGGTAATCTTGTAGAAATATCTAAATAGCGGCTATTGAGAGATTTAATTTCAACTGTGGCGTTGAGTCCGTTGTCAGCGGCCTCACCTCGCCCGAAGCCTGTCATTGAGGTAATCATGGAAACAAACTGAGATGATAATGAGCAAGAAGGTAAGAAACCCAAGGGAGTCATGAAACAAAGTGATTGGCATGAAGCAGGGTTTTAGTATCTTTTGCGCTTCTATGAACATACTTGGAATTTCAGCTTTTTATCACGATTCAGCGGCCTGTTTGGTACAGAATGGGAAAATTATTGCAGCCGCCCAGGAAGAACGATTTACACGGAAAAAACATGATGAGCAATTTCCTGTTCATGCGGTCACTTTTTGTTTAGAGGAAGCCGGACTTAGCATTGATGAACTGGATGCCATTGTTTTTTATGATAAGCCGTTCTTGAAGTTTGAGCGTTTACTTGAGACGTATCTTTCCTTTGCTCCAAAAGGAATCAGATCATTTATTGTTGCGATACCTGTATGGTTGAAGGAGAAAATGTTCCTAAAAAAGCTCATTTATGATGAGTTGAAGAAAGTAGGGGACTATGAAAAATCGGAAGTCAATCTTCTATTTCCCGAACATCACCTGAGTCATGCAGCAAGTGCGTTTTATCCATCGAAGTTTGAAGAAGCAGCTATTCTAACTATTGATGGGGTGGGAGAATGGGCAACGGCTTCCATTAGTCATGGAAAAGGAAAGGAGATCACCATTTTAAAAGAGCTACAGTTTCCTCACTCGTTAGGATTGCTGTATTCGGCGTTTACTTACTTCCTAGGGTTTAAGGTGAACTCCGGTGAATATAAGTTAATGGGGCTCGCTCCATATGGAAATCCCAATTCATCATTGATTGAAGAATACATCACCAAAATAAAGAGCGAGCTTGTGGATATTAGGGATGATGGTTCTATTTGGCTAAACCAGGATTACTTTAGCTATGCTACCGGATTAAGAATGGTGAATGATAAAAAATGGGAGACGTTATTTGGGTTTCCAAAAAGGGAAGGGGAGTCAGAACTTCTGCAACATGAAGCAGATCTGGCACTGGCCATTCAACAAGTAACCGAAGAAATAGTTATTAAAATGGCTGCGCACGCAAAAGAACTTACTGGATGCGATGCTATTTGTATGGCAGGAGGAGTAGCACTTAACTGTGTGGCTAATGGTAAGCTTCAAAATGAGGGAATCTTCAAAGAAGTATATATCCAACCAGCAGCAGGGGATGCAGGAGGAGCTGTAGGTGCAGCGTTAGCAGCGCAACACATTTATTTCGAAAAAGATCGTAACCCTGAAGCTCCTGATTCTATGCAGGGTGCTTTACTGGGCCCGGAATTTTACTCCATTGATATTGAACGCTCGCTCAAAAAGTTTAAGCCTGTTTCAAAGAAATATGATGAGGGAGATCTCTATCCTAAAGTGGCGGAATTATTGGATGAAGGAAATGTAATAGGATGGTTTCAAGGGGCAATGGAATTTGGCCCAAGAGCACTAGGCGGCAGGAGTATTATTGCTGATCCACGAAGAATGGATATGCAGAAGAAGCTGAATCTGAAGATTAAATACCGGGAGTCATTTCGGCCATTTGCTCCTTCTGTGTTAGCAGAAGATGCATCAGAGTACTTCGAGCTTGATTCTGACTCTCCATACATGCTACTCGTTCAACCTGTAAGGGAGAAATATAGAGCCGAGTTACCAGGCAACTACAACGAATTACCACTTCGAGAAAAGCTTGCTGTGAAGAGATCAGATTTTCCTGCTGTTACTCATATAGATTTTTCAGCTAGAATTCAGACGGTACATAAAGAGACTAATCCCAGATACTGGAAGCTAATTTCCGAATTCAAAAAGCTGAGTGGTTTTGGAATGGTGGTTAATACCAGCTTTAATGTAAGGGGTGAGCCCATTGTCTGTACTCCGGAGGATGCTTACCGATGTTTTATGAATACAGAGATGGATTATCTGGTGATTGGTGAGTATGTTTTTGTGAAATCAGACCAGCCCGAATGGACTGAGAAAATGATATTTGAAAAAGATTGATTGTTAACTAATTGTCATCCTGAGCATACCTGCGAAGGATCTGATTGAGTATCCGATTAGATTCTTCGTCAGTAGCCTCAGAATGACTTATACTATTATGGATTTACTGAAAGATCTATGGGGGTTCATGAAAGAACGAAAGAAGTTCTGGCTGGCTCCGGTTATTGTAATTTTATTATTACTCGGATTTTTAATCGTAATTGGAGGGGGATCATCTATCGCTCCATTCATTTATACCTTGTTCTAAGAAGCCATTATGCTCCCAAAGCGAGATATCAATTTCATCAAGAATGACCCTGAAACAGCTAAAACCCAGCTGGTAATTGTAGTCGGGCTATTGGTATTAGCGGCCATTTTCCAGAATGAAAAGATAGTGTTTGCTTCACTGGCAATTGGGTTGATAAGTCTGATTATTCCCCCGGCGGGACACTGGATAGTGTGGGGATGGTTTAAGCTTGCGGAAGTTCTGAGTAGGGTAATGAATCCGCTCATACTCAGCCTGGTCTACTTTTTGTTTATTTCTCCCATCGCCATTCTATTTCGTTTATTTGGCAACGACCCAATGCGCCTCAAAGACAATAAAGGCAGCATGTATGAGCTACGAGAAAAGACCTACACTAAAGAAGATTTAGAGAAGCCCTGGTAGATTTCTGATTATAGATCGTTTAAGAAGGTAATCGGATTTAAATAAAACATCTTCTTCCAACCTTGAGGTGAACTATCAATTCTCCATATGTAAGGTATTAGTGTCATTATTGAGTAGTGGATATGAGGTTGTTTACCTGCTGCATTTCCTGAGTTACCAACTATACCGATAATTTTATTCGGAGAGACAAATTCTAAAAAGGATACGGAGGAAGATTGAAGATGAGCGTAATAATGGATCCTCCATTTTGGTCCCAAAATCAAAACAAAATTTCCTCCCTTGGAAAGATGCCCTCTTCCAATTACTAAACCATGCGTTGCTGATACAACTTCAACACCCTTTTTATTAGTAAAGATGTCAACACCTTTATGAGCACCAGAACCACTCCAGGGATAGTACCAAAAGGAATCCTGGTTATAGTCACTTTTTGTAGCTTGATAGACAGGCATTACAAACGTTTGAGGAATTAAAAGACCTATAAGCAAGATCAATGACGCACAATAAAGAAATTTTTTCATACCAGTACTTTTTGAACTGGTAATCTAGTTACGGTAAAAAGTTCCTCCAGGGTTTTTAGCCAAGTTAATTATGAAATCCCCGAAAAAAGTCTCCCCTCTAAGGGGAGACATTCGCAGAGATTTTTTTGAGGAGATATTATTTGTCTAATAACCTTCTATGGTAATTTATCTGCCCCAGATGATAGAGCATGTGGCTGTATAAATGCAGGAAAAACCATTCATTGGTTATTACGCCACCAAAAAGTTCGATAGGGTAGTCTTTCTTGATTTCTTCGTCAGTCATTCCTTCTAGCGTACCTGTAACAGAGGCAATGGCGTCATCAATTCTTGTGTATAACTCTTCTGTGCTCACCCGACCATTAAATTCAAATTCTCGGTCTCTTGAATAACCCGTATCCCCGAGTATTCCACCAAAGAAATGTTGAATGTTTCCAGCTATGTGAAGAGCCAGGTTACCGGCGTTGTTATTAATTCCATCCGCTTTTTGCCAGATAGCTTCTTCTGAGGAATAAGCTTCAATTTCTGCTTTTACTTTGGGCAAATCGCGTTCGAATAATTGGGAGAGGGTCTGTGATAGCATGGGTCTTGTTATGGGGCATTCTGAGGCTACTGCCGAAGAATCTAATCGGATACTCAATCAGATCCTTCGCAAGTATGCTCAGGATGGCGGTTAGAAGTTATTGTGGTTCACTTTCAACTTTCTTCAAGCTAACGGCGTTTACACAATATCGCAAACCACTAGGCTCAGGGCCATCAGGGAATACATGCCCTAAATGGGCGTCACAGGTATTGCATAGGATCTCAATTCGGACCATTCCATGTGTAAAGTCTCCCTCATAAGCCACAGCGTTTTCTTTTACCGGCTGGGTAAAGGAAGGCCACCCAGAAAAGCTTTCGAACTTGGTATTTGAATCAAAGAGGAGGGTACCGCAACAGATGCATTCATACTCACCTGGTTCGAAACGGCTACACATCTCACTAGAATAAGGCCGCTCGGTTCCTTTAAGTCTGGTGATGGCGTATTGGTTATCAGTTAGTATGGCTTTCCATTCTTCAGGTGATTTTTCAACTCTTCTATCTGGTTTAGGATTGCCATTTTTTGCAAATAATTGAACGTCTTTCCAGTTAAGCATAATCATACTATTAGTCATCCTGAGCGAAAGCGAAGGATCTAAACGGACACCCGATTAGATTCTTCGTCCCGAAAGTTTTCGGGATCAGAATGACGATTAAATTATTTCAATAAAGCTCTGATTTTATTGGCGAAGCCTTCCGCTGCTTCCGGAGATTTTCCTTCAGAGTAAATTCTCACAATGGGTTCCGTATTTGATTTTCGAAGGTGAACCCAGCCTTCCTCAAAATCTACTTTTACCCCATCAATCGTATTTGGATTGAGCGAAGCATAGTGATCTTTGACCATAGCCAGTACTTCATCCGCATCTTTGCCTAAATCATCAAGCTGAATTTTACTCTTACTCATGTAGTAATTGGTGAATTCTGCCCGGTACTCTGAGGAAGCAATAGCCCGGTTTGCAAGTTGTTGTACTACACAGGCAATGCCTACTAAAGCATCTCTTCCGTAATGCAGATCGGGGACTATAATACCTCCGCTTCCTTCACCACCTACTACTGCATCTACTTCCTGCATCTTTTTCACCACATTAATTTCTCCAACGGCTGATCGATAGCAGGTTTGATCATAGTTAGCGCTTACTTCATCTGCAATACGAGAGGAGGAGAGATTGGTAGCTGTAGCTCCGGGTTTTTTATCCAGAATGAAGTCGAACACAGAAGCTTGAGTATATTCTTCTCCAAATAGAACGCCCTTGTCATCAACCAGTGCAAGTCGATCAGCATCCGGATCGGTTACCACTCCCAGGTCGGCACCAGTTTCTTTTACCAGTTCACAAATCTCGGTAAGATGTTCAGGAAGAGGCTCGGGGTTGTGCGGAAATAAACCATTAGGAGTACAGTGGATTTTATGGATCTTAGTAACTCCCAGTTTTTCTAGTAGCATGGGCACAGCTAAGGAACCTGCACCATTCACAGCATCAACAGCTACTGAAAGCTTTGCCTCATTGATTATATTAGCATCTATATAAGGGAGATCCAGGATTTCACGAATATGATCATTTAGAAGCTCATCATCAGTAGAAACCGAGCCAATGTTATCATAAGTTTGATAATTGAATGCTCCTTTTTCAGAAATATCGAGCATCTCCATGCCCTGATCGGCATCCATGAACTCACTGGTAGAGTTGAGTAATTTGAGTGCATTCCATTGTGCTGGATTATGACTTGCAGAAATTATAATTCCGCCAGCTGCTTCATGTTTTAGTACTCCCATGGCCACGGTTGGGGTTGGTACAATACCTACTTTAATTACATCACACCCCACACTCATAAGTGTGGAAGCAACGATCTGCTCGCAGAGTTCTCCAGTAACACGAGAATCTCGCCCTAGCACTACTTTTCCTCCATTAAGCCAAGTACCGTAAGCAGCGGTAAAACGGGCTAAGTTTTCGGGGGTCAGATCAGTTCCAAAAATACCCCTTATCCCCGAAACAGATACCATTAACGCCATATTATTCTCCTCTTTGTTGGATTATTACTCCCATTAATTGTTGTCTCCAGTTCCCTAATCCCGGAAAGTTTGGACTTAGTTCCAAAGCTCTATCAGCAATTTCCAGTGCTTTTTGAAGTTGCCCATCATTAAAATAAGCTCCTGATAAATTATATAGCATCTGAACATCTCTGGGATTCAGTCTTCGAGATGCCTCAAGGTAGGCAATCCCCTGAGAAGCATTTCCTTTTTGCACTTCAATTGCCCCTAGCATTTTTGTTACAAAGGCATCATTCGGATTGATCTCATAAGCTTTAGTTAGTAAAGGCTCTGCTCCACCAAAATTATTTTGATCCAACAAGATACGTGCGGCAAAAATATAAGGTGATTCATTCCAGGGTTGATTTCGGATAAGCCCATAGTATTCACGGAGTGCTTTATCGTTTTGCCGAGTACTGGTATAAAACTCAGCCAACTTCACTTTCCCTTCATCCCATCTTAGATTAGCATGTACGGTATAGAAAGCAAGACTATCGGCAACTCCTAGAGGTTTATAATCTCTTTGGTAGAGATCTTGATTCCCCTCCAGTACAAATGGAAAACCCTGTTTCAGTGTTTCAATTCGATGCCATGCTACCCGATTATCAAATTCCGACAAATACATCAAATCTTTGTAGCTATTAAGACCGCGCGCCGGTTCTAGCTCGTAATAGTCCAATATCGTTTCAGAAAATGAACGTCCTATGATGAAATAGCCTTGTTGATTCGGATGAAGGTGTTCGAGCATTAAATCAAAACCGATAATACCATCTCTAGTATATCTTACTAATTCTTCATGCGCAGGTACATAGATGACGGATTCACTTTCATCAGCCTTTTCTGCAATGATTTCATTTATCCTTGAGGGGGCCCGGAATTTTAATCCGTCCAGATCTTTTGCAAGAGTGAATTTTTCTAGAGCCTGTTCAAAATCTCGATTCTCATAGGCTGAATCTGCTTCATTGAACACCTGTTGTGCCGGTAATTGCTCCCCGTCTTCCACAGATACGAAAGGAGAGTGGTCCTTAAGGTTACTCGCAACGCTTCCAAGAAAAACGGGAATTCCTTTTCGTTGAAACCGTGAGATAATGGCATCAAGGTTACTTTCAAACTGGCCCATTGCTAATTCATATTGAGGGCTTTCAAGTTCTATGGAGCGGGAATCCACAATACGTTCCATTAGTGTAGCTGATTGATCGATCTTTTCACCCGAAAACTTCTCGGAAAACCAAATTCCTGAATCAACAATAACAGTTCTAAGCAGCATAAAAGTTTTGAAACGCTGCAATTTTAAATAGAACCGCACGAATCCAGGAAAAGCACCAAGGTTTTCATTTGAACCTACACCAAGTGCTCCATAAAACTCATTATGCCCAGCATAAATCATGATGGCATCGGGTTGCTGAGCAATGATCTCATCAACCTGATCGAATAAGGTATAGGAGCTAATCGCGGAAATCCCCACGTTTACAACTTCTACATGTTTATCAGGCATCGCATCAGTGAGTACATCCTGAACTACCCTGGAGTAGGTACCATTAAATCCATATGGGTATCCGGCTGCACTTGAGCCGCCCATGGCAAAAACTCGAAATCCATTTTCTGGTTTTTCCTCTAGAAATGCATCGATAGAAGGATTGGGGATTGTTTTGGTATAGAAAAAATACCGGGCTGCAAAGTTGGGATTAGGCATCAGATATTCTTCACTTCCCACTCCAGGATCGTAGAACAGATCAGTGTCGCCCAGGTAATTGATGCTTCTTAAAACGATCTCTATGATCAGGAAGAATAAAACCGGGATTGAAAATGTAATAGTGTAAAAGAGGGCCTTTTTTTTTGCTGAAAGAGGGGCTTTCGGCTGGCTCGTTTTCTTAGAATTCTTTTTTGCCATACCTATTTCTTAGGAATCCATGGGGTTTCTTCGGTACCTGAAGCATGATTTTCATACCTGGCAAGAACGAATAGGAAATCCGAAAGTCGGTTCAGATACTTAATGGCTTCCGGATAAACATACTCATCATTAGCACATGAAACGGTAATTCGTTCAGCTCTTCGACAAACAGTTCTGGCAAAATGTAAGGTAGATGCCGCCTGAGTACCACCAGGGAGGATGAAGGATTTCAACCCAGGTAACTCCTCTTCGAGAGAGTCGATGCTCTTTTCCAGATATTCAATGTCTTTATCAGATATACGATCAATTCTAACTTCCCTTGAAACCGGAGTGGCAAGGTCTGCTCCCAATACAAATAATTGATATTGAATTTCTCCAAGCAACTCATTCGTTTTTGAGGAATGCGGAAAGGATAATACCATCCCGATTACAGAGTTTAATTCGTCGACGGTACCGTAAGCTGAAATTCTGTAAGAATTTTTTTCTACAGTTTGCCCGCCAAAAAGGGAAGTCATCCCTTTATCACCTTTTTTTGTGTATATCTTCATGAATTCAAAATAGAGTTTTCGCTAAACATAATCTTTGTTCCGTGGGTTTCTTCTTGTACAAATTCAACTTAACATTATTCTGAAACTTCACTTGTGGACAAATACTATTTATGAAAAAAATCCTCCCCGCTCTTTTCTTACTTCTTGGTTTCTCATCGGCTGCGTTTTCTCAGACTAATATCGAAACTGGCTATGATGTATTAAATGCCATGCATGCCAAATACGAGGGCAAGTGGTATAAGCACCTGACTTTTCTCCAAAAGACTTCATTCTATGGGCAGGATGGAAGCATTCAACGAACACAAGATTGGTACGAAGCCCTCACTCTTCCAGGAAAACTGGCCATTCGATTTGATGAGAAACAAAGTGTAAATGGAATCTTGTTCAATAA
Organism: Balneola sp.; assembly: GCA_003712055.1. Taxonomy (NCBI): domain Bacteria; kingdom Pseudomonadati; phylum Balneolota; class Balneolia; order Balneolales; family Balneolaceae; genus Balneola; species Balneola sp. Next base: position 771,644 of record RHLJ01000001.1, on the reverse strand, counting down.
TGGCATGCAGTATGGCTATGCTAATGGTCAAAAAATCCAGGAAGTAGAGCGGGTTCATGAATTACTGGTGCTGGGGTTTGATGTGTATCATCAATCACCGGATGAAACAGCTATCCAGTTGGCTAATCGTGGTTTTAATCTGGAGGCGATGTATGAAGGTGAATGGCAGGGTAGAGAAGTGTATGTAATTGGTACTGCTCAACCTGATACTACTATTCCCCAATTCTGGATAGATAAAGAGCGATTGGTATTCGTTCGGAATTTTACGGTCGGCAGGCAGAATACCATCCAGGAAGTACAGTTCAATAACTATGAGCGACTTGGGGGTGGCTGGATTGCTCCAGAGGTAATTTTTAAAGCCAATGGCTTTATGGGCTTGCTCGAAGAATACACTCAAATTCAACTTCCGGACACCCTAAATCAGGAAATCTTCGACCCTGAGCTTTTCCCCGAAACAATCTGGGACTAGATAAAGGCTAGAATAAATCTCCCCTCTAGGGGAGACCGATAAATCAAGTGTTCTTGATTTATCGTGTGGGGTGAAGAACACCCCACTACTTATCAAATAAAACTCTCTCCTAAATCCTCAAACGCAATTTCTCGGTACTCCAGCTTTTCAAGTGCTGCTATGAACCCCTCAACTAAATCCACTTTACAGGCAAAAAGGATGGTTACGTTCTCTGTGTATTCTGATGCTTTGTTGATAAGCTGGAAAGTCTGGACGAGAGGGTTTATGGTATTTTCTTCGGAATAGGGGTAGCTCACCTGAACCAGTTTAACAGCTAGTACTTCTTTGAGTTCAGCTTTTTCAATACATAATAGTGCACTTTCTCCATAGGCTTTGATGAGTCCGGGCTTACCCAGTTTAGTACCTCCAAAATATCGAACTACTACAGCTCCGCAATTAACCAGTTCTTTGGACTTGAGTTGGTTCAAAATGGGAAGCCCCGCTGTACCAGATGGCTCTCCGTCATCACTTGAGAATTCTTTTACGTGATTTGGATCAACCCGGTAAGCGTAGCAATGATGAGAAGCATCTGAATATTTTTTCTTCAGGATTTCCAGCTGTTCACGGAAGGTACTTTCCGAATCACATGGAAATAAAAAACCATAAAACTTTGATCCTAGCTCTCTGAGATCGGACTGTATTTCGTGTAGTATTGTATTCAAAAGAGCATGTTTTTGAAGGCTTGAAAATACCTCTCGAAGTCTAAGTCTCAAAACGATTATTTAGAGTCTTTCTATCTTGCCATTAGTACCCGAAAAACCGATTTTCAGTGCCGTATTTAATGATTCTAAAGTTTCAAAAAAAATTGAAACTTCACGTTTAAAACTCGTGTTTTTAGAACTAACTAAACTAACCAAGCCAAATTAATGCCTTCGATTAAACAAGCGCTAAGCTCACAGGTCGGCAGGAAAATCATGACCGGAATAACCGGGATTGGATTGATGCTCTTTTTGATAGGCCACCTGGGCGGTAACCTTACAATTTTCGGTACAGCCGACGCTTTTAATATTTACACTAAAACACTGATGGATCTCGGTCCGCTTCTTTATGTGATAGAAGCCGGACTAGCCTTCTTCTTTTTATACCATACGGTTTTGGGAGTTTCGATATGGTTGGGAAGAAGAAAAGCCAGACCAAAAGGATATGACACTTATAAGACGAAGGGAGGTGCCAGTCATCAAAGTCTTGCTTCAAGAAGTATGATCATCTCCGGGTCGGTTATCTTCATTTTTCTAGTCCTTCATATCATTCATTTCAAGTTTGGTGCTGATTACTCCACTATGATTGATGGTGAGCAGGCTCGTGATCTTAGAAAACTTGTTATTGAAGAATTTCAGAAAACCTGGATAGTTATTGGATATGTGTTCGTTCTCGCTTTGACTATTCTGCATTTATCTCATGGTTTTTGGAGTGCATTTACTTCACTTGGAATGAAGCATGGCGATACTTCGAAAAAAATGCAGCTAGCTGCGTATGCTTTTGGGATTATTTTGATGCTCGGATTTATTTTTATCCCGCTGTATATCTACTTCACAGGCGGCGAAGGTTCATTAATCAGTTATTAAGGGAGTTAGGAAATGAAATTAGACGGACAAATACCTGAAGGACCATTAGAACAGAAATGGAGCCTTCATAAAAAGAACATGAAGCTGGTTGCTCCTAATAACCGCCGGAAATATGAGGTGATTATTGTTGGGACCGGATTAGCAGGTGGAGCTGCAGCGGCTAGTTTAGCAGAGATGGGCTATAAAGTAAAGAGCTTTTGTATCCAGGATTCAGCCCGGAGGGCGCACTCCATTGCTGCACAAGGTGGAATTAATGCTGCTAAGAACTATCCAAATGATGGGGATAGCGTCTGGAGATTATTTTATGATACCATCAAAGGTGGTGACTACCGCTCCCGTGAAGCAAATGTTTACCGCTTAGCTGAAGTAGCTAATAATATTATTGACCAGGCAGTAGCTCAGGGTGTTCCTTTTGCGCGTGAGTATTCTGGTTTACTAGCCAATCGTTCTTTTGGTGGAGCACAGGTATCCAGAACATTTTATGCGCGAGGCCAAACAGGCCAGCAATTATTGCTGGGAGCCTACCAGGCTATGATGAGACAAGTGCAGGAAGGTGGTGTGGAATATTATCCGCGGCATGAGATGCTTGAAGTAGTGATTATTGATGGTAAAGCTCGTGGAATAATCACTCGTGATTTGGTTTCTGGTGAAATCAAGCGATGGGAAGCAGACGCGGTTGTACTCGCAACTGGCGGATATGGCAACGTGTTCTATCTTTCAACCAATGCAAAAAATTCGAACGTAACAGCAGCATGGAGAGCCCATAGAAAAGGAGCATTATTTGCTAATCCATGTTTCGTGCAGGTTCACCCAACTTGTATCCCGGTTTCGGGTGACTATCAATCTAAGCTTACTTTAATGAGTGAGAGTTTGAGAAACGATGGTCGGGTTTGGGTTCCGAGAAAGAAAGGGGATGATCGACATCCTAACGATATTCCTGATGAAGAGCGCTATTACTATTTGGAAGAACGATACCCAAGTTTTGGTAACCTGGTTCCTCGTGATGTGGCTTCAAGAAATGCAAAGCTAGTATGTGATGACGGTTTAGGAGTTGGAGAAACCGGGCTTGCAGTATATCTCGACTTCAGGGATGCCATCAACCGAGATGGATTAGATACTATTTCTGCTAAGTATGGCAACCTCTTTGATATGTATCACAATATCGCTGGTGAGAATCCATACAAACAGCCAATGAAGATTTATCCTGCTGTGCATTATACGATGGGCGGTCTTTGGGTCGATTATAACCTAATGACCACTGTTCCTGGGTTGTTTGCTACCGGCGAAGCAAACTTCTCTGATCACGGTGCAAACCGATTAGGAGCTAGTGCGTTGATGCAGGGTCTTTCGGATGGCTATTTTGTTCTTCCAGCTACTATTGGAAACTATTTAGCAGACGAGAAAATTGGACTTCGATATGGTACCGATCATGAGGAGTTTGAAAAAATCGCCAATGAAGCACAGGCAAGAATCGACAAGCTTCTAAGCATTAAAGGGAAACGAACTATTATCGATTTCCACAGAACGCTTGGAAAAATTGTTTGGGATAAAATTGGAATTTCAAGAACCAAAGAAGGACTGGAATCAGCCATTAAGGAAATCCAGGAACTTCGGGAAGAATTCTGGACCAATGTTTATGTGCCTGGAGAAGCAAACAACTACAATAAGTATTTGGAGTTTGCCGGAAGGGTAGCCGATTTCTTCGAGCTGGCTGAGCTGATGGCACATGATGCTTTGGACAGAGAAGAGTCTTGTGGATGCCATTTACGGGAAGAATTCCAGACTGAAGAAGGGGAGGCCGTCAGAAATGATCAGGACTTCTCTTATGTGTCAGCATGGGAGTTCAACGCAGTAAATGGAAAACTTGATGAAACTTTACATAAAGAAAATTTAGAGTTCGAGTTTGTCGAATTGAAACAAAGATCTTATAAATAAAAGCCACTAAATCACAAAAGCACGAATAAAGATAAATTTTGTGTTTCCGTGTTTTTGTGGCAAATAATTGAATTATGAGTAAAGAAATGACCATTCATCTTAAGTACTGGAGGCAAAACGGGCCTACCGCAAAAGGGTACTTTGAGGAAAAGACACTTAACTCGGTGAACGAGCACATGTCTTTTCTGGAAATGCTTGATGTACTAAACGAAGAGCTCCAGCTAGAAGGCAAAGACCCTGTTGAATTCGATTACGATTGTCGTGAAGGTATTTGCGGTTCATGTAATTTGGTAATTAATGGACAGGCTCATGGCCCTAAAGACAAAACAGCTTGCTGCCAATTACACATGAGGATGTATAATGATGGTGATTCAATCACTATTGAGCCTCCAAGAGCAGCTGCGTTCCCGGTGATCAAAGATTTAGTAGTTGATCGATCTGGTTTCGACCGCATAATTGAAGCTGGTGGCTATGTATCTGTAAAAACAGGATCTGCCCAGGAAGCGAATTCAACTCCTATTGAAAAGGAGAAGTCTGATATCGCTTTCGACTATGCGACCTGTATTGGATGCGGTGCTTGTGTAGCTGCATGTCCTAATGCTTCAGCTTCATTATTTACCGGCGCTAAAATTGCTCACCTCGCTTTAATGCCTCAGGGTGAAGTGGAAAGGAGTAATCGTGTAGTCGCAATGGTAGATCAAATGAAGGAGGAAGGTTTTGGCGATTGCTCCAATTTTGGAGAATGCGAAGCCGTTTGCCCACAAGGGATATCCATTTCTGCAATCGCTGAAATGCGCCGCGACTATGTGAAGGCATTATTTAGCTGATTTTAGCCTTATCCAAATTTTTAAAGCCATCCTGTTATCAGGGTGGCTTTTTTTACGAAAAGATATTAGTAACTAAAATAGAATTTTGATATTTACAGGGTAAGAATCCTGTGACTATGATTGACTATCTATTCGAACCTTATAACGCTCCATTCCTGTACGCTCTCTATTTTATGTTGGGGATACTTGGCCTTGAAATTCTTTCATTGATAGCAGGTCTAGGCCTATCAGAAATTGTCGATAACCTATTTGATGCTACTGATGTTGGTCTTGATAACGAAATTGATGCAGATGTAGAAATCGAAGGGAATTTCATCACTAAATATATAGCATGGATCAAGGTTAAGAATGTTCCTATGCTGATTCTTGTAATTGTATTCTTGGCTTCTTTTTCAATTACAGGCTTTGTCGGGCAAAGCGCATTGGTTCGATTTTTTGATTTTGTACTTCCAACATGGGCATCTATCCTTGGCTTTGGGCTAGCAGCCGTACCAGGTTATTATTGGGTATCGAAATTTCTGGGCGAAAAACTTTTTAAAGAAGAAACTTCTGCTGTTTCAGAAAAAACTTTTCTTGGACAAACGGCAGAGATAAATATGGGTACAGCTAAGTTAGGTTTACCAGCAGAAGCCAAGTTAAAAGATCAATATGGTCAGCTTCACTATTTCTTAGTTGAACCAGAAACAGATGGAGAAGAATTTGAACAGGGTACAAAAGTTCAATTGATCAGGAAAGAAAACAACTCATTCAAAGCAATAAAACTAAAACAATAGACCATTATGGAAATCATAACCTCTAATGATATTCTCTTAATTATAGGAATAGCAGTTGTCGCGCTATTAATTATCGGGCTTGTATTTGCACGATTATACAAAAGAGCCTCTAAAGAACTTTCATTTGTCCGAACGGGATTTGGCGGACAAAAAGTAATTATGAATGGAGGAGCCTTGGTATTTCCGGTTCTTCATGAAGTAATAACTGTAAATATGAATACGATTCGCTTGGTTGTTTCAAGAAAGAACGAGCAGGCCTTGATTACCAGGGATCGAATGAGAGTAGATGCTACTGCAGAATTCTATCTCAGGGTAAAACCGGAAGTTGATGCTATTGCATTTGCAGCTCAAACCCTTGGTCAGAGAACTATTTCTCCGGATCAGTTAAAGGAGTTGATGGAGGGTAAATTCGTAGATGCCTTACGTGCAGTAGCTGCCGAAATGGGGATGGAAGAGCTGCATGAAAAGCGGACTGATTTTGTTCAAAAAGTGCAAAATGCGGTAAAGGCCGATCTGGAGAAGAATGGTCTGGAACTTGAAACTGTATCACTGACTGGCCTGGATCAGACTGACAAGCAATACTTTAATGCGAACAATGCGTTTGATGCTCAGGGTTTAACTAAGCTCACCGAAACAATTGAAGAGAAGAAGAAGGTGAGAAATGATATTGAGCAGAATACCTCGGTTGCTATAAAGAAAAAGGATCTGGAAGCAGAAAAAGAACGCCTTGAACTAGAACGGGAAGAAGAATTTGCCCGAGCAGCTCAACAACGTGCAATTGCTAACCAGGCAGCGGTTGAAGCAACCTCTATTGCAAAGGAAAAAGCCGAAAACGATAAGATATCGCAGGAAGCTGAAATTGTTGCTCAGAAGGAAGTAGAAACAGCTAAAATCAAGGCTAACCGGGAAATAGATGAGGAGCGGATTCTTAATGAACAAGCCATCAAAGAAAGAGATATCGAGCGAGAGAAAACAGTAGAAATTACTGATCAGGATCGTGATATCGCTGTTGCTGATAAATCAAAAGAACGATCGAAAGCAGAAAAAGAAGCGAGATTAGCTGAAGCAGAAGCTGTTGCTGCATCCGAGAAAGTGATCACTGCGAAAGAAACAGAAGTAGCAAACAGGAATAAGCAAATTGCGGTAATTAAAGCTACTGAAGAAGCTGAAGAAAAGGCCGTAAGTGTTAAAGTTGCCGCTGCAGCTGAAAAAACTGCCGCCCTTGATAAAGCTGCTGCAATTAAAACTACGGCAGATGCCGAAGCAGAGGCCATTAAGATCAAAGCAACAGCAGATGAAGAACGTTATAAGGTAGAAGCAGAAGGTAATGAGAAGTTAAACTCAGCCGAGAATGTGCTTTCGGATGAAATCATTCAGATGCGTATTCAAATTGAAAAGATCAAACACGCTGCCTCTATAATCGAAGCAAGTGTGAAGCCTATTGAAGCTATCAGTGATATGAAAGTAGTGAATGTTGGCGGACTCAACGGATTAATGGGTAGCGGTGGAGTTGGTAACGGTTACTCAGGAAATGGGCATGGTTCCGGAAATATGGCCGAAGACCTGGTAAACAGTTTGCTGAAATACAGGGGACTTGCACCTATTGTAGATAACATACTTCATGAAGTAGGAATTGAACCTGGATCTCTTAAAGGGCTTACCCAAACTCTTGAAAATGGCACAGCGAAATCTAGTCAGCCTGAACCAGTTCAGGAAAAAGAGGTTGAGGTAAAAGCAGAGGAGGTTATTTCCGAAGAAGTCAAAGCTCCATCAAAAAATGGTGATGTAAAGGAGTCTCCTTCAGAAGAAGAGGAAGAGTCCTAGAATTTGACTGATCAAAATTAAAAGCCACCCTGACAATGGGGTGGCTTTTTTTATAGAGTTTGATTGTTAAAAGATTATTCTGTTTATTTGATCTCCATTTAGAAACATAATATGAAAGAAACGAATCTAGGTGAATTTCAGGAGGTAATACTTCTTGTTATTCTTTCACAGGAAAACAGAACATATGGAGCTGAAATCCAGAGAGTATTAAAAGAAGATTTGGATAGAACCATAAGCAGGGGCTCGTTGCACACTGCTTTGACACGCCTTGAACAAAAAGGTTTCATTACTTCCGAAATAGGTGGTGCTACCAGGGAAAGAGGAGGGAGGAGGAAGAAATTCTTTTCGGTTAGCAATAGCGGGAGAGCATCCCTGATCGAAGCCAGGGAAATTCGAGAGCGACTCTGGAATAAAGTACCCCAGGTTGTTTTAAAAGGAATTTGAGGAGGTTAATATGGGGAATCGATATCCAAAGTACTTTAAAGCTCTATTTGAGTGGTTCTGCAAGCCAGAACTGTTTGAAGAATTACAGGGAGATTTAGAAGAAGAGTACAATACCAGGCTTGAAAGCAAAGGAAGAAAAAATGCTGCCTGGAATTACAGGAAAGAAGTCATGTTTATGTTTCGCCCTTCTGTGCTAAAACCCTTCAAGTTAGAGTCAGTTAGTTTTAGTACTGGTTATATGTTTGGCAACTACATAAAAACTGCAACTCGAAATATTAAAAAGAGTGCCCTTTTCTCTGGTATAAATATAATCGGATTATCAGTTAGTATGGCTGTTGGTTTAATTCTGATTTCAGGCATTAACTATCAGTTTTCCTTTGATCAGTTTCATGTAAATAAAGACCGTATTTATAGAGTTACTACTGAGGTACAAGATGCATATTTCGGAACTTCATTATATGCAACTGCTCCTGTTGCTTTAGCAGAAGATTATTTTGAAAACAATGAGTCAATTGATGAACTGGTTAGAATCAGGTCAGATTTCAGTGGAGTAGGAAAAACCGAAAGTAAAACGCTACCTGTATCAGGGTTATACGCCGATGCATCTTTCTTTCGCATATTTTCTTTTGATCTACTTGAAGGAAGCCCTATTACAGCTCTGGAAAGTCCAAATTCAATTATTCTAACTGAGGAAACGGCAAAGCGTTTGTTTGATGATGAATCTGCTATGGGTAAGGTAATCGATTTCGAAAGCCATGGATTGTTTCAGGTAACCGGAATAGTGCAGAATCCTCCTAAAAACTCACATATTCAGTTTAATTCCCTGGTGTCTTATTCTACCATTGATAACCTGGTTAGTGAGGATAGCAGGTATTCATATCTGAACTCATACGAGAACCTAAATTCCGGATATGTGTATGTGATGCTTAATGATAAATCGAATCATAAAGTTGTCGAATCTGGTTTATCGAGTTTAGCTACACAAATTTCTGAACGGATTTCGAATAAAAGTTATCAATATTCATTACAGCCGTTAAGTAAAATAACACCGGGTAAGTCGCATCTTAATCATATTGGTACTGAGCTAGATATACTACTTCTTATCATTTTGTCATCTCTTGTAGGCGTGATCATACTCTCAACATGTTTCAACTATACTAATTTATCAGTAGCCAGAGCATTAGGAAGAACAAAAGAAGTTGCAATAAGAAAGACCTTAGGTGGCAGCAGGTTCCAGGTATTCCTACAGTTTATCATTGAAGCCATAGTCATTTCGTTGCTTTCTCTGGTTGTTGCGGTAACAATTTCATTTTCAATAAAGCCTTTTTTCTATTCCTTAAGCAGCGAAGTTCAGTTCCTGTTTCCATTTGAAATTACCCCGATGGTGGTTGTCTATTTTCTGTTATTTGCTGTGATGGTTGGGATAATAGCAGGGATTTTGCCAGCCTTGATGCTGTCTAAGCAAAAGGTTCTTAAGCTCCTGAAAGGAGTAGGTCAATTCCAGTTGTTTAAGTTCCTGAATGTTAGGAAAAGCTTGATCATCCTTCAGTTTACACTTTCTCTGATATGCATAATTTTCGCTTCCTTTATCATGAAGCAGTTCAATTACTCTGTAAACTTTGATATGGGATTTCAAAGAGATCAGATTTTGAATATCAGGTTACAAGGTACTGACAGCCAAATAGTTAAAGATGAGTTTTCTAAAATCCCGGAAATAAGTTCGATCTCTATGTCGTCAGGATATTTGGGGGTTGGATCAAGAAGCAGAGCATGGATGAATAACGAATTCTCGAGCGACTCCGTAATTGTGAATTATATGTCAGTGGATCCAAACTATATCGAAAATCATTCTATCCCATTGGTGGCTGGTAGGGGGTTTAACGAGTTTGACTACGAGAGTGAAGATGAATTAATCATCATTAACCAGAGATTTATCGAAGAGTTTAACTTAGGAAACCCTGTAGATGCAATCGATAAGGTAATATATAGTCCGACCAATTATGCATATCGAATAATTGGGGTGACCAGTGATTTTCACTATGACCGACTCAGGAATCCCATTGGGAGTTTTTTCTTTATCTACGAGCCTGAAATATTCCAGTACGCTAACTTCAAAGTGGTAACCACCGATATCCCATCATTGATGGAAAAGGTTCAAATATCCTGGATTCGGGTAAACAAGAACTTTGATCTATACTCTGAATTTTATGACGAGAGAGTTGAGGAAGCATATAGTTTCTATAAAATAGCCTTTGGGATTATTGGCTTGGCTACATTATTAACGGTTCTAATTGCATCAATTGGACTATTGGGAATTGTTGTTTATACAAGCCAAACAAGAAGAAAAGAAGTAGCCATTAGAAAAGTTCTCGGTGCGGATGAAAAAGGGCTGGTGTATTTATTATCTAAGAGTTTCTTGACGATGCTTTTCTGGGCATCTGGTCTATCGGTCCTGATAACCTATTTGTTTTTCACATTCGTTCTGTTTCCCCAGGAAACCTATCATGCAAAAATTGGTTTTTGGGATTTTGGAATAGGGGTTTTTATTATTCTTGGGTTAGGATTATTAACAACAACAACTCAAACACTAAGAGTTGCTCGTTCAAACCCGGTCGAATCCATTCAAAACGAGTGATTTATTATTATTTTCTATCTAGAAGCCCTGAAAAAGCAATTTTAGTTCCGAATTGAACTTGTACAAAATTATTCTGAGCCAGGCTATTTCCTGAAAAGAAGGGTTTAAACCGAAAGAAAATTTTGCTAGATGAATCATCAAGTGGATAATAATCCAATGTACTTTCAAAATTATGAATAAATACATGTTTCCTTTCTTTCACCATCGCGTTTTTCCAAATTTGCTGAAATGAAAGTTTATAGGCCAAAGATATCCCAAAATTTTTCCCTTTTTTTGTATCAAAACTAAGTTTAGTAAAATAGATCGTTTGATTTACATCCGTAGATTGATTGTCAGCTAGTTTTATATTGCTTGTTCGCGCCCACTCCAGCCCCACATCTAGTTTTAGATCATGGATTTTGTTTCTTCGGAATACATTCCACCCTACTCCAAAGTTAGCTTCATTTAATCTTAATAGTTTTAGTCTATCAATTGTTGTGTCAGTAGAGGCGATTTTTAAACTATCAGTACTTGAATCAAATTTTGAGATTTTTGCATACGGAGTCATTGAATTAGAAAGAATAACCCATGAATTGTTATTACTTTCGGAATTTAGAATAAATTTTGTGCTTACTTCTGTCTGTAATATCCCATTAGCTTCATCACTTAAGCCAAGTAAATCCGAATAAACCTCTGCATTAATAGTTTTATTCAAGTCTCCATAGCTCGAAAGAAAAACCTGATTAGAACCTGACGAATCGGGAAGCGTAATTTCTATATCAGAAGGATAAAGGATTTGGTCACCTAAAGTATAATATTCAAGAAAATCCCATGGTTTAATAAAGAGCTGATTTCTTTTAATGTTATTTCTTACAGTAAGATGATTTTGCCTTGCCTTTTCTGAATAATAACTGGTTAATGAAATAGGGTTAGTACTATTTTCAAATATTAAAGAACCTTTTTCGCTATTCATATTTGAAGTTTCTAGTACCAAGAATTTTATAAAACCATCTTCAATTGCAATATTTGCTCCAATTATATTTAGAAGAGAGTCTGTTTTAATTAACTGGCCTTTATCAGGCTTACTAGGGTCTCTAAAATTTCGATTGCCTATTATTGATGCAATCCCAATAGGAGGAATTAATACTTTTACTAAGCCTTTTGAGTAAAACCTTTTTTTTCCTCTTTGTTTTGGTTTCAATGAGTTTTCATATCGGTAGATATATATGGGTTGTTCTTTCAGCTTCAGTAAGCCAACACTAACATCTTTTTTATTTTTTGTTGTCAGAATTAGGGACGTATTTTCTATCTGATCGGAACAAGAAGAAAGAGTTTGATCTGATATTTTTATAAGAATATGATTATCAAAAGGCTGTATTTTTTCGTTATAAGGAATCTCAAGAGTAAAATATTCTTCTTCATTATTTATAGCATCATTTTTAATCTCAATCTTATAGTAGACCGTATCTAACTTGTTTAGCTCATGCCTATTTGGAATTAGTTCTAAGGTGTCACTTAGAATAAAATCAATCCCAATTTTTGCAGTTCCTCTGCCAATGTCTTTTCCCAGAGATTCAAACTTAGTGGCATCTCCCTTAAGCTTTTTTACCAAAAATGGAATTTCATGAGTACATGTGGAAGATGATACAGTCGGGAGAAATAATTCAGTAAGAACGGTGTCTTTATTTAAAGTTCTTATCTCCCACTCATATTCTTGTCCTTTTGTCGAACCAAAAAAAATGAAAATTATAAATACTACCCCGATTAATTTTTTCATGATACCCTATTTAATTACTAACCAATTTATTACAATAGTTTAGTCTCAATTAAAAATTTTACAAGCTATAAATCTATTCAACTGATTTTAAATGATGTAAATTCAAAGAACCAGATAATTGTTGATTAATTTTTTTAAAAGCTCTGCAACCATACTTTACCTTTCACCGCATAAGCATGCCGTTTAGAATTAATGAATAAGTATGGCAGTTAATCTTTCTAGAAAGCTAAAGTTTATCCTCTTCGGATTACTCCCCTTTTCAATTCTTATTTTTTTTGTAGCAACAGGGTATCACCATGTTCCGGTTGATATGACTCTTGGCTCATGTATTAAAGACTATACAAGCCCTTCGACGTATATGAAGCGCCCAAGCCCGTTACAAACCCTTGATTTCGAACTTGAAGGAGATCGGGTGTTAGTTTGTTATGGAAGTCCTTCGGCGAGGGAAAGAAAGGTATTCGGAGGTATTGTTCCTTATGACCGACTCTGGAGATTCGGAGCCAATGAACCTACTCGATTATATACCTCTACCGATTTAGTAATAGGGGAAGTGGTAGTACCAAAAGGAAGATATTCAGTATATGCGATACCAGGTGAATACAGTTGGGAGGTGTTTATTTCAACATCCACTTTTCATTGGGGCAATGTTATCAATCGAAGTGTACGTGAGAATGAAATTGGTAGCTTTGATATACAACCCGAATCCAACGATTCTTTTGTAGAGAGCTTCACCATTCGATTTGAAGAAGCCGAACTTCTAGTTGAATGGGAGAACACCAGGTTAAGGATACCAGTTACGAATATTAGAGAGGGGTAATCGTAGAAGTAAGAATGGCAATCTCGGTGAGATTGTGTCACTGCGATCGCAATGACATTCTGATTTCTTAGATCAATTCAAACAGTCTAGAAATCTCTTCCTCGGTATTAGCAAGGTTAGGTGAAATCCGGATGGTTGAGTATCCATCGAAAGGTCGGAATACAATGCCATGATCTAAAAATAACCCATTTGATAGTTCGGAGGGCTTTATGCTATTCACTTCAATAACGAACAGAGAGCCAGATAACTCCCATGTTCTTGGAGATCTCCAGGTTGTATTTGGATGCTCATCGGCAAGATCCTTTGCAAGATTCCAGAGTGATTGAAGCTTTTCTGATTTCACCTCTTCATCTAAACTAGCTTGGAAATCAATAGCATGGCCTATGCTAAGTATTTCCGGGCGATTTCTTGTGCCATAATCCTCAAATACCCTGGATGAACCTTTCCATCTTTCCTGACCCCAGGTAACCCACATTGGAGAGACTTCTTCCCAAATTCTCGGGTTAAAATAGGCTACACTAATCCCTTTTGGGGCTTGTAGCCATTTATGAGCACTTGTACCAATTATATCAACATCCAGGTCTTTTACATCAATGGGGATCATGCCCATAGTTTGAGCAGTATCAAGAGCAACGAATGGAACTCCTTTGCTGCGGGCTAATTTTGTGATCTCTTTAGCCGGTTGTCGAACCCCAAAAGTATTATCGATATGTGGTATTACAACCAGTCTGGTTTTTGGAGTAATGTGTTCATCATATAAAGCGAGTAGATCATCTACATTAATATCAGAAATTCTTTCAACAGGCATCTCAAATACTCTTACATCATATCCTTTTTTAGATGCATGAAAGTGAAAAGGGATGCTTGCACCAGAATGATTCAAGTTTGGAAAAAGCACTTCATCTCCGCTTCCTAAACGCAGACCCAATGCAAGAAGGTTGAAAATCTCGGTAGTATTATGTGGAAAAGTGATTTCATTGGGGTTGGCATTGATGTAGCGAGCTACTTTTTCACGCACTTCATGTATTGGCTCCTCCCATTCACTGCTCCACATATAAAACCAAGGGTTGTTTTCACATAAAGCCAAATAACTACGACGTGCCTCCTGCACAATCTTTGGCATAGTACCTGTTGAACCATGATTCAAATAGGTTACGGAATCAGATAATGAATAATCCTTTCGGGTTGGGAGTTGACCAGGTAAAATAGAAGCCCCCATTTGCTCCGTAAAAAGTTCCTTTATAGGAGTAAGTGTAGAAAGTAGGGAGGCAGCTCCTCCAGCTGCTACCTGAGTCAAAAAATCCTTCCTTGAAGCCATAATTAACGGGTTAGAGTTTTTACCAGTAAGTCCATATCAGCTGTTTCATTATATACATTTGGAGAGATTCTTACTGCATCTCCTCGATAAGAAACAAAGACATTTGCTTCTTGTAATCTATTTTTGATATCGGCCATGTCATGATGCTCCCCAAGCCGGATACCAAATATATTAGAAGCTCGATGATCTTCTTTTTCGATAATGAAGCCTGCATCTCGTAATTGTCGAACCGGTTCATGAACCAGTTGCTTGCAATAATTCTGTACTTCTTCAACACCCCACGAATTTAGTACACGAATCGCCTCAAGAAGCATCGGGACTAAAATGAAGTTACTGTGTCCTCCAACCTCATATCGTAAAGCCCCTGGTTGATAATCATCGCTATAGTTAACCAGGTTTCTGAAATCTTCACTCTTATAGCGGTTGATCCAGTTTTCTTCAATAGGCACACCGCCATCTAAAGCGGGACCATAGTAGGCCATGCCAATTCCATAAGGCCCCATCAACGATTTGTATCCTGAAGCAATAAGAGCATCCGGCTGAATTTCTTCAATATCGAAGGGGAGGGCACCAATAGTTTGGGTCCCATCAATAGCCAGCCATGCACCCACTTCATTTGTTCGTTTTCGAATGGCTTTTAGATCAAATAGGGTGCCATCTGACCAATGGGCATGAGCACAAGCCACCAGTTTTGTTTTCGGAGAGATGGCGTTCAGAATTTTTGTATTCCATTCGGTTCCTCTTTCCAGGGAATTTGGTGGAGCAGGTACCGTGATAATGTTAGCCCCTGATTCTGCAGCTACTTTCCTCCAGGAATAGACATTACTGGGAAATTGTTCTCCTACCAACAAAATCTCATCCCCAGATGTCAATTTCAGGTTGTTGGCTACATTTGCTAATCCATAAGATGCAGAGGCTACAATTGCTACTCGATTAGGTTCAGTAACATTCACGAACTGTGCAAAGGCTTGTCTTAACTCTTCTGCTTCATTGAAAAAATCTTCTGCGCCGATTTCATTGGGTTGCCGCTTTCTTAGTAAGCCTTTATGGCCCGCCTCCTCCACAGTTTTCATCATGGGAGACATGTACGCGCAATTCAGATAAGTAATGTTGGGATCGAGGTTGAAGAGGTGTTTTTGGGAGTTCATATTAAAAATAGATCAGTTTAAATCCGTTGTGAATCTTCGTGAGTAAATAAACCTCATAGGGAGCGTCATTTGGTTTAAACTCACATTCAAGATGTTGATAATTCTGTCTCAATTCTTCTGCTTTCTGTCTATCAACAAATTCTCCTACAACTGCATCAGGTGTAATCATACAGTTTCCTCTTTTCAAAAAGAGGTTAGTAACTACCTGATTATTATTGAGGCGTCCCCAAAACCTACCTTTTTCATCCGATAAAAAGATTATTGATTTATAGTTGCTAAAATATTCAGTTAAAACAGCCAGTGAGTCGCCGTAAATAGCCAGTTCCTTTTTTCCTACTATGGAAAAGGTTCCATCCGCTTCGTATTGATATATGTACGATTGTTTTGTTTCGGAAAAAGAAGTTGAACCATCTTCGCAAATAGTTGTCAATGTACGAGGCCAGCCCTCATTGTTATACTCGATTTTTTCAAAATAGAGGAGAAATAATATGGCATGTAATCCTACAAAGTATAGCAACAGTAAACCTAAGCTGATCTTTTTGAAGCTCATTTCAGAATATAAATTTCGGGCTCCAAAAAATCTCCCAGACCATTGTTAAATAATATGTCGAGAGAAAAAAGTCCTCCCTCCAGGGAGGTGTCATTTTGAGCTTGCTCAAAAGGCGGTGGGTGTTACACCCCACCAAATGATCAAAGAACTTTTTTGATCATTTATCTCCCCTTGGAGGGGAGACTTTTTTAATCAAGTCAGAAACCTATATAACGTTGGTTGGTCATTAACATATCGAAAAGTGAGATTTTTTGCCTTCATTCGTTCCAGTAAAGGTTCTAAATCGTCTTTGTGCTTTATCTCCAGACCAATCATAGCTGGGCCATATTCCCGGTTTGTTTTTCGGTAATACTCAAAGAATATGATGTCATCACCCGGAGCCAAGACATCTTTCAGGAATTCAAGGAGAGCACCCGACCGTTGTGGAAATTCAACGATGAAATAGTGGATAAGCCCTTCATATTGGAGATGGCGCTCTTTGATTTCAGCGGTTCGTGTAATGTCATTATTACTCCCGCTAACTACACAAACTACGTTCTTTCCTTTGATTTCTTCTTTGATCGAGTCTAATGCGGTAATTGACATTGCTCCGGCTGGCTCAACCACGATAGCCTGTTCATTATACATCTGGAGTATAGTCCCACAAATTTTTCCTTCAGGAACCGTGATAACCCGATCTAATACTTCTTTACAGATTTCAAAAGTGATATCACCAACACGCTGGACAGCAGCTCCATCCACAAATTTATCAATTTCCTTTAGGGTAATAATTTCATCCTGTTCAATGGATTGCTGCATGGCCGGAGCTCCTTCAGGTTCAATCCCAATAAGTTTGGTTTGAGGAGAAAGTGAGTGAAAGTATGAGCCTACTCCGGCAGATAATCCTCCACCTCCGACCGGAAGAAGAAGATAGTCGATGCTAAAATCGGCATCTTCGAGTAGTTCTTTACCAACCGTGCCCTGACCGGCTATGATTTTTGGATCATCGAAAGGAGGGATGAAAGCCGCTTTCTTTTCTTCACAAAAGGCTTTGGCCTTGGAAAAAGAATCGTCGAAAGTATCTCCTTGGAGTACCACTTCTACATACTCTTTCCCAAACATTTGCACCTGGTTTACTTTTTGTTCGGGTGTGGTAACCGGCATAAAAATCGTGCCATGAATTTCCTTCTTAAAGCATGCAAGAGCTACTCCCTGGGCATGATTTCCCGCGCTTGCGCAAACCACTCCGTTTGTTAATTCTTCAGAAGAAAGGCTATCAATCTTGTTATAAGCTCCCCTGATTTTATAGGAACGAACAACCTGTAGATCTTCGCGCTTTAGCCAAATATTGGCTTCGTAACGTTCTGATAGTTGTTCGTTTTTTAAAAGAGGGGTAGGTGTAGCTATTCCAGCAAGCGTAGCTGCAGCTTTGTCAATCTCTTTCACAGAGATTAGCGATGATTCCAGCGTGTGTTTCATTAGAACACGGTTTGTATTTCGATGAATGTGAGTGCTGGAATATAGTTTGAATATTCAACTAAGAATAATGCAATAAAAAGTCATTGCGAGGAGTATCAAAACTCTGTTTCAAATTCGATTTATTTCGACGAAGCAATCTCGAACTTTTTTCTTGGGGATCCTGAGATTGCTTCAGTCGTGCTCTGCCGACTCCTTCGCAAAGACGGGGTTATTTATTAATCGTGTTCAACAAATCAATATTAGTTTTAAGTTGTTCAAGGTATTTGCCATAGGCTTTATAATTAAGACGTTTGGTGCCCCAAAGTGCTATAGCGGTAAATACAACCATTACTCCCATTAATAAAGCAATCCCTTTGGCGTCGGAGAAGATTTGAGTAAAGGTTTCTCCATCATATACACCGGAAAGGCAATAACCGAGTACTACTGAAACTGGAAGGATGAATGTTCCTACTAGTTCTTCAATCGACAGCATTTTTGTAAGTCGATTGTAATAGTTTTCGAGGAGAGATTTAATATTGTGGTCAAAGTTGTCATCCAGCTTGTTAAGATGATGACGTACCAATATTACTCCTCCAAAATAATAAGCGAAGCCAATACCCCATAGGAATATTGCTCTTGGATAATTGAAGCTTAGCACTGCTCCAAGGAAACAAAATACGGCGAAGAATATCGTCCAGTACAATCGGATCTTAGTAGCATAACGTAATTTCTGAAGTGGATTTTTAGATTCGCTCTTAATGGCAGCCATGATCTCCTCCTTATTGATGATGGTATCGGTTTGTAATTCGGTTTGAAGTTCGTCCCAGGCAAGTTGTAATTCGTTACTCATTGCATTTCACCTTTCATTTTGGCAACAAGCCGTTCTTTTATTCGGTGTAGTTTTACACCTGTATTGTTTGGCGTTAAGCCTGTTATCTCAGCAATCTCTTTATTGCTGTATCCATCCAGATGAAGAGTGATGATCATTCGGTCGATGTCATCCAGCCTTTTAATGAGCATTAATAACATCGATTTTTGATCTCTCTTCTCCTCATGATCTTCACCCACCGCATACTCAACCTCATCAAATGAAGATGTATCTACTTTGCGTGACGCTTTCCTGTTGTAGGTGAGCACAGTATTAAGGCTTACCCGATATAACCAGGTTGAGAATTTAGAATCTGCCCGAAACGACTTAAACGATTTCCACGATTGGAGCATTACCTCCTGGAAAAGATCAGAGCGTTCCTGTTGATCATCCACATATAAGTAAATCACTTTGTGGATGATGCCCGCATTCTCCTGGATCAATCTCGTAAATTGTTCCTCAATCGCCATGTGCCTTTTTTAGCAATCGTACATTGTTTTGATGATTCGTCTTCTGAAAAAATAACGTAGAAGATGAGTATCCAAAATATGAGTTCACTAATTTCTATCATGATGAATACCTGTTTTCCAGGATAAGTATCACAATTCCCAGAAATATTACACTATCAACAAAAAATGTTTATTCGAACTGCATTTCATAACGATCTCGAAGAGGTAAGACTCTTGAATGAATCAGTTTTACCTCATGTAAACAATATCCCCATATTCGATTTTGAAGAATTTCTGGAAGTATCTTCTTTTTTCCTGGTTGTAGAAGAAGAGAGTGAATTAGCAGGATTTATAATTGTTCTGGGGCCGGGAGTTAGTTATGATAGTGAGAACTATGAGTATTTCACTAAACACTACTCTTCTTTTGATTATGTGGATCGCATTGTAGTTAAAGATAGTTTTCGGGGAAAGGGACTGGGTTCCAAACTCTATGCATATCTATTTGAACACTCGGATGAAGAGAGAATAACCTGCGAAGTAAACATCCAACCACCCAATCCAAAGTCAATTCAATTCCACCAGATGTTGGGATTTGATGAAGTTCATCAGCATTATTCAGAAGGAGGAAAGAAGTACGTTAGCCTAATGGTGAGAGAGCTATCAAAATAATTCATTGAGAGGGAATGATTTACACTTGGATATTCTTTTAAAAGAAATTCAAACAATTTCGGAAGTGTGCAAGACCCCGTTCCTATTCTGTCGATAAGTATCGAAGACCAGATTATTCGCAAACTAAAAGAGAAAGATGATGAGTCAGTAGCTTTGATATTTGAGCACTATTCAGTGGCGCTGTTCAATGCAATTAATCAAATCCTGAAAAACAAGATGCTATCAGAGGATGTACTTCAGGAAGTACTGGTAAAAGTTTGGGAGAGGGGAGATAGTTACGATTCCTCAAAGGGAAGTTTATATACGTGGATGATTCGAGTTGCGAGGAATACTGCTATCGATAAGACAAGAAGTAAAGAATTTATTCGGGACGGAAAATCCAACAGCATAGAGAACTTCGTATTTAATAGTGGCTCAGTAACTGAACAAAAGAAGATTGAACAAAGTAACGATGTTTGGGAAACGGTAGACCAGCTCCCTGAAAACCAACGTTGCTTGATTGATATGGCATATTTTAAAGGTTTTACACAAAAGGAAATTTCAAAGGAATTGGATATCCCTTTGGGAACGGTTAAAACAAGAATGCGAACGGCGTTGTCGACATTAAGGAAGATTTTCTAAGTACAGATGGATATTAGAGAGTACATAGATTCAGGAATTTTAGAACAGTATGTTGCTGGACTTCTAAGCGACGATGAGAATAAAGAAGTGGACAGGATAGCCGAGAAATACCCTGAGATTTACCAGGAGATTATAGCCCTACGTGCTTCCATAAATAATTATTCTCGTTCAACAGGGAGAACCCCTTCTTCAGAAATACTTAAAAAAGCTCAGGAAGATATACTCAATAAAAAAGTAGCTGCGCTTCGAAAGCCCGAAGAAAATATAAATCCTCAAGAAAATAGAATTCGTAAGCTGGATGTATTTAAAATAGCCGCTACCATTCTATTATTAGTAAGTGTTGGTTTAAATGGATTTTTCTTTTCGGAAATAACCTCTTATCGAAGTCAGGCTATTGATGCTGAGAATAGATTCAATGAACTAAATAATCAGGTTTCTTTTATTAATAGTGCTGCAAATGTCAAAATCCCTTTGAACGGATTAGATGTATCTCCCGAATCCTATGCCAATGTTTATATAAATAAGAATACCAGGGATGTTTACATACAGGTAGGAAAGCTTCCGCAACCCCCGGACGGGCATCAGTACCAGCTTTGGGCAGACCGGGATGGACATATGCATAACATAGGGGTATTTCATCATAATGATCAGATTCAACATATCCGTGTGTTCGAAGGTGATTTCGAATCCTTGAATGTAACTCTCGAAGTTGAAGGTGGTTCAGAAGAGGCTACGGTGGAGAATGCGTACCTGTCCGGAAAAAAAATCTAAACTTTTTTTCTTCCACCGAAATCCGGACACAGCTCGAGCTTCGTAATTAGGATAACTTCAACATTAACCTAAACTATTCATCATGAAGTTATCAAAAATCACAAAGGGATTACTTGCACTATTAATCGTTGCAGGTTTTTCAATATCGATTCAGGCACAGGATAAAGACATTGTAGAGCTTGCCGTTGGAACAGAGACATTATCAACATTAGTAGCTGCTGTTAAAGCTGGCGAGCTGGTTGAGACGCTACAAGGCGATGGCCCTTTTACCGTATTTGCTCCTACTAATGAAGCATTTGCAGCCCTTCCTGAAGGAACCGTTGAAATGTTACTAAAACCAGAAAACAAAGATAAGCTGGTTGCAGTGCTTACTTATCATGTTGTAGCAGGGAAAGTAATGAGCACTGACCTTGAAAATAATATGAAAGCTAAAACAGTAAACGGAGCATATGCAAAGATTACCCTTAGCTATGGAAAAGCAAAAGTAGAAGGGGCTACAGTAGTAGCTGCTGATATTGAAGCTACCAATGGGGTTGTACATGTAATTGACAAGGTGATATTACCACCAGATATGCGATAAGTTCGCTTATCCATCAAACTCATACACTTAAAAAGCCACTCCTGAACGAGTGGCTTTTTTTATTGCTCACTCATTGAAACCAAGAAAAATTAACGCTTGTATGGTTTGGTGAAATTCCATTTCTTTTGTAAGCGGTTACATGAGTCCCTATGGTACAGAAAAGGGGTTTCACTGCGGGTATTAACTATTCAAAAATTAACTTTTTGGTTTATGAAAAAAGCTACAAGCCTGTTTTTTTTACTCTTCTTAAGTCTCTCTCTTCAACAATTACTTTTAGCTCAAATAACTATTGATGGTATATCTGATGAACCTGAGTATTCAACATTAGCAACATCAAATGGTAATGACGGATTCGGATCAACTAATACAATGGATGATTTAAAGTATTTTGCGGACGGTGAATATATCTACATCGGGATACCAGGTGATCTAGATTCCAATAATAATTACGCAATTTTTCTCGATTTCTCGGGCTATGATGGTACTCCAGCTGGAGATGTAGTGGGAGAATCTTCAACGATTGGTTTTTTTGATGATGAAAATTTTGATGGTTCTAAGCTCGATTTTGAAGTGGATTATGCTTTTGGAATGAACGAGGGATCAACTACTACAGACTTTTATGTAGATGCCGTTCGGTATGGATCTACGGGGGCTCTCTTTCAATGGGATTATCTCGGCTCAACCGGTCAAGATGGTACTTCAACGTCTCTTCCGTCATCCGATGCTTCCATTTATAATGCAGGTTCACTTGATGTTGCTTATGAAAATAGTGGTGGTACAGATGAAGGTTTAGAATTCAGAATTAAGATATCTGAAATACCTGGTATTGATAGTACTCAAACCGTTCGATTATTCGCTGCCATAATTTCTGGTGATGGTTTTTGGTCTGATGTATTATTACCGAATGAGGGATATACAGGCGGTAACCTTGGAACTGATCCAGATTTAGGATCATTATCAGGGGATTTCTTTACTGAGGCTCAATCGATGCAACACAGTGTTGAAGTTACTGGTGATGCGGGGTGGAGGTTACTTTCTTTTCCTA
Organism: Balneola sp.; assembly: GCA_003712055.1. Lineage (NCBI taxonomy): Bacteria > Pseudomonadati > Balneolota > Balneolia > Balneolales > Balneolaceae > Balneola > Balneola sp. The sequence goes on along the minus strand of RHLJ01000001.1, from coordinate 749,104 downwards.
TAACAGGAGCAACCGGAGCTGATATTTCTGATGATGGAATTGGAGCACAATTTACTTCTAATACAGACAGTGCTACCATTTATACTTATGATGATACAGGTTCTTTTGAGGCTGTTTCCTCTGATGCAACAACTTTAACAGACGGATATGGACTTGCTGTTTATTTCTTTGATAATACTGATGCAAGTAGTTCTGAACTTCCAATTACTCTGGATGTGCCAGGCTCTCCACCAAGTTCACAGGTGGATGTTACATTAAATACAACTGCTGCTGGAAGTACTGACGGTTCTGGTGCAGCAACTAGTAAGTATACTCTTGTCGGGAATCCATTTGCATCGAATTACGATTTAAACCAAATGACTTTTACTGGGGATGGTACTCAAGATAATGTTCATTTTTGGAAAAATGGTTCTTACACTACGGGCGATAAATCTTCTGCCTATATTGTAGCACCTTGGCAGGGATTTTTTGTAGAAGTCTCCAGCGCTCAAAGTACTACTGCTTTAGCATTTCCAACATCTGGGAAAACCTCTTCCGATACAACAGCAACGCACTTCTCTAAAGCTTCCGAACAAAGAGGAGATATCTCTTTCACCCTTTCTTCTGATGACAGCTATGATGAAGCCATTCGTATGGCCTTCAGAGAATATGCAACGGAAGGATTTGATCGGGCGGATGCTTCTAAGCTGGTTCCATTAAGTCCTACCTATGCTACTATGGCTTTTAAGTCTGAAACGGGTTTAAAATCAGTAGAATCTCTTCCATGGGATTTGACGGAAGAAGTCACGATAGAGCTTGAATTACAACAGGTTGGAGTTGACGGAGGCTTTACTTTCGACTGGAAAGGTCTCGAAACTATTCCTGATGAATGGCAGCTTACCCTCCATGACTACCAGGAAGAGGTTAACATAGATATGCGTGAAGAGACAGAATATGTATTCAATTCTGATGCTCCGAACTCTAAGCAAATAAACCCACTAAGTATTATCACTGGAGTACAGGCAGTTACTCAAAAGTCTAAATCAGAAGATGGTATCAGGTTTGCGATTACCATAACTCCGAATACGGCTTCGGTAAGTAATGAGACCGGTGATGACCCTATCACTTTCGAACTCGAACAAAACTACCCAAACCCATTCAACCCATCTACTACGATTAATTATACGGTAGCCTCTACGGGCAAAGTAACCTTGAATGTATATAACCTTATGGGACAGAAAGTAGCGGAGCTGGTTAATGCAACCAAGGCCGCAGGAAGCTATAATGTAAGCTGGGATGCTTCGGGAGCTGCTAGTGGCATGTACATCTACCGCTTAGAAGCGGGTGGACAGACCTTAACTCGCAAAATGACACTCATCAAATAAGTATTAGAATATGCAAACACGAATTTTATTTACTCTAGCTGCGCTTGCAGTATTTGTTACTGAATTAGCGATGGCTCAGCCTTCTTTACCAGGAGGACCCAGCCAAGCTCCGATCGATGGAGGCCTTGGACTGTTGGCAGCAGCTGGAGGTGCTTATGCCATCAAGAAGCTGCGTGACAAGCGTAAAGAGAACGAAGAAAACGATATCTAACACTGGCTTTCTGATTAGCTAATCTTGAGCCCTCACGCTATAGTTTTAGAGACTCTTTTTATGTCTCGAAACATAATTTTCATTTGCGAGGAGCTTGCGACAAAGCAATCTTAGGTATATAAGCAATGCTTCTGAGATTGCTTCGAGACGAGCTCTCAGTGCTCGCTGAATCTCTTGCAAATGTGGTGATATCTAATTCAATATTCACCGGTTTTTGTCTGGTGAAATGGTGTTTCTATTCATTCCTCTTTCGAATACCATTTGCATTGCGTTTCTTCATGGTATGATTTCAGTTCAACGTGTTTCCAAAAACTACTCATCAAAGCAGGTACTTGATCAGATAACTCTCGAAATTAAAAGTGCAAAGGTAGTGTCTTTAATTGGGCCGAGTGGGTGTGGTAAATCCACGTTGCTTAGAATTATAATGGCCCTAATAAAACAAGATACCGGAAATGTATTTATTGATGATGAAGAAATTACCAGTCAAAATAGTCTTGAGATACGAAGAAAGATTGGATACGTAATACAAAAGGGTGGGCTTTTCCCTCATTTAACTGCAAGAGAAAATTGCGCGATTACAGCAAAGTTTTTGGGGTGGGATTCTAAAAGAATTGATAGTAGAATTCAGGAATTAGCCGATTTAGTAAAAATAGATCATGAAATCATAGATCGATTGCCATCTAAGCTATCGGGTGGCCAGCAACAGCGGATTAGCTTGATAAGAGCGCTGATGCTTGATCCAAATATATTGCTCCTGGATGAGCCACTTGGTTCGATAGATCCAATGGTTAGGTATGAACTACAAACGGATTTAAAAGAGATTTTTACCTCTCTTGGGAAAACGGTGCTATTGGTTACCCATGATTTGAACGAAGCAGCCTATCTTGGTGATGACATAGTTCTTATGAACAAAGGAAAAATAATTCAGAGAGGAACAATTGATAACCTGATCGAACACCCTGCTGATTCCTTTGTTCAAAAGTTTGTGAATTCACAGCGATCAATAAGGGTGGGGTAGGATGAAAAGACTTCTGATCTTGATACTTATTTTTCCTGTAAATGAAAGTGTTCTTTCCCAAGAGCTGGTTAAGATTGGAAGTAAGCTATTCACTGAATCCGTAATTCTTGGTGAGGTAGCAAAACAGCTTGCCGAAAGCGAAGGAATTGAGACTGAATTCTACCGACAACTAGGAGGAACACGAGTTGTTTGGAACGCCCTTGTTGAAGGGGAGATAGACATATATCCTGAGTATACCGGAACTCTAATCCAGGAAATTCTGCAAAACCAGGACATAGACAATCTGGAAGAAATAGAAACGGAGTTAGCTAAGTATGGAATAACTACTACTAAACCCATAGGCTTTAATAATACCTATGCACTGGGCATGAAAAAAGAATTAGCCGATGAGCTTGGTATAAAAACCATCTCAGATCTGAGAAATCATCCCTCTCTTAGATTCGGTTTTACAAACGAATTCATTGACAGAACTGATGGCTGGAAGGGCTTAAAGACCTGGTACAGCTTTGATGAAATAAACCTTACAGGATTGGATCATGATCTGGCTTATCGAGGGTTAGAAGCTGGAAATATTGATGTAATAGACTTGTATTCAACAGATGCTGAAATAGAGTACTATGAACTAATCTCTTTAGAAGATGATCAGAAGTTCTTTCCGGTTTATGAGGCAGTATTCCTGTATCGAAAAGAACTAGAAAATGACTATCCAGAGTTAGTAGATAAACTAAAATTAGCCTCAGGGACTATTGAAGAGTCAAAGATGAGTTCGATGAATGCCGCTGTTAAGATTGATGGGCAAAGTGATTCAGAAGTGGCTGCTGCTTATCTGCAAACTACTTTTAATATCCAGTCAGAAGTTTTCAGGGAATCTATGTGGAAAGATCTTTGGAAGCATACTTTGGATCATTTATACCTTGTAGGCATATCCTTAGGACTGGCTATTTTATTTGCAATACCACTTGGAGTAATGGCTTCAAAGTTTTCCAGGCTCGAAAGTACTCTACTTGGGCTGGTTGGAATCCTACAAACCATTCCATCGCTGGCATTATTAGTATTCATGATCCCTCTATTAGGAATTGGGGCTTTACCTGCTATGGCAGCTTTATTTCTTTATAGTTTACTGCCAATAGTGAGAAATACACATGCAGGAATTACCAACATTCCTCAGCCCATTATCGAATCTGCAAATGCATTAGGCCTACCGGCTAAGGTCATTCTTCAAAAAATCGAATTACCACTGGCGATTCCAACCATCCTTGCGGGAATTAAAACTTCTGCAGTAATTAATGTGGGAACTGCCACATTAGGAGCTTTAATCGGAGCGGGTGGGTACGGGCAGCCAATCCTTACGGGTATCCGGCTTGATGACACAGCCCTAATACTACAGGGAGCAATCCCTGCAGCACTACTAGCTTTATTAGTACAATGGGTTTTTGACCTAATCGAAAAGAAATTAAGCGTAGAGTATTAAACTCTATTTCAGTAGTAGCATCTTTTTAGTAGCAATGATCTGTGAACCAACTTCCAGTCTATAAAAATAAATTCCACTTGAAAGCTGAGAAGCATCAAAGCTACTTATATGAAAGCCTGCATTTCTCATTCCATCAACAAGAATCGATATCTCCCTTCCCAATGCATCATATACAGTGAGTTTTACCCTTGCTGATTCTGATAATCTAAAAGCTATCTCAGTCGAAGGATTGAACGGGTTTGGGTAATTTTGAAGGAGCTCGATTTCTGATGGTACATACTCAGATTCTCCATTTGAAGTGAGTACATAATTGAACTCAAAAAACTCATCCGCTTCAATGTTTTCGTTTCCATCTCCTGATGGAGCTTGCAGCATCAGGCTTCCGGCATCATTGGTTCCATAGGCTCCAATTGCTAAAGAAATACTTTCTGGAATTGAGCCGAATTCTTCTTCTATATCAATAACTCCTTCAAGGTAAGATCCTGCGTTACTGGATACCGTTCCGGTTTGATCATACCAGGACTGATAATTATTTCCCTGTTCATTGGCCAGAAAGGCTTTCCATTCTGCAATCTGACCTGATTTTGCCCATGGGCTGCCCGTTAGTGTTTCGCTTCCATCCGCAACAAAAATAAACTTGTCGTAAGCTCCTCCGTTCGCTGACTCTGTCGCAACATAAAGGAATGGTTCTTCCCAATTGAGGTAAAGATTCAGGTCATCATTGGAGACAAGGTTTACGGCACCATCATCAAGATTTCCATCCATAACGAAATTGTGAGACTCACCTTCTCCGCCTCCGTTGCCACCATTTCCTTCCCCGGAATCAGTGCCAAAGTTGATCAGGTAGTCATTACCAGAGTTGTTATCCCAGCTGTCATCAGCATAGTGAATTACAAAATTCACCCGATCTACTTGTTGGGCATCATCATTAAAAGGCCCAAGCTTGATGGTTAGGGTAGCACTATCCGCATTAAAACTAAACGGAGATTCCACGGCTGGACCTGATCCGTTAAAAAGAGTGGTATTTTCTGGCCAATAGACTTCATTTGGCGTTTCCCAAACATTACCGGAATTATTGGTACCCCAATGCAGCATGGCTTCTTGAGTGGCACCTGAAATTACCACGTTAATTGTATCTTCCTGGGTTGGGTTTTCAGGCAGAATGGAAATAGATGCATTCACCGGAGTAACACCACCTCCGCCTCCGCCTGATGAGGTATTCGCTCCAACCCATACATATTGGATCATAGATCTGGATGTATTGCCTTCTGCATCTGTTGATTCTACAAAATACTCGATATACATATTATTGTATCCCTCCAATGAAGCTGAATATTCTTTCGCCTTATAGTTGGGATTAACATTTGTTTTCGGTGTGATATCAATACCACCCATTTCAATATTTTTCCATGAAGTATCACTTTCTGATATCTGTGAGAAGCTCTGAGTCCGGTTTGTGGAAAAATCAATTTCTGAAACTGCTCTGTATCTGAGATTGACGGTGCTCAATCCTGAAACGTCGAAAACATAAGTCCAGATCTCAAAATCGTTATCCTGAGCTACTTCCCATTCAAATCCTCCGGGATTGTAGGGTTCTCTCTGTGGTTTAAATATAGTAGGAGGGGTTGTATCGGCTCCATCATTGATTACAAGTTCAGCTTTTGCAATTGCAAGGTTAGAAGCCGTAGTTGGGTGTGTATCCCAAATCCCATCGATTGAGTTATCCCAATACCAGTAATCACTTCCTTCAGCATTTAGGAGGAAAGTCTGAGCCTCCAGGTAATTAGCGCTTAGTTCATCAACGGTACCTGCATGATCAACAAAGTTTTTGGCTGCTGTGATTACTCCCCAACTATTTCTGTCCGGACTATATCCATCTGCTCCGGGATCGCCCAACCATTTCTTAAATTCGGGGTCTCCATTATCGGCTCCTGCCCAACTCCCACTTTCGATATGTATTACATCATTCTCATCCGGTGGGAACATGTCCAGATAGTCCTGAATGGTGGTAGGTACAAAACGATCCGGTTGACCTTTAGCCCAATCCACAAAAGCTTGGAAATTACCATTATAATAGCCTTCCGAACCTCCTCCGAAATTATCACCGTCATGATGAAGAACAATTAGAATAGGGTGGTCAGGATCGGTGTTATAGCTTTCTATCTGGCTCATTACTGATTCATACTGTAATGCACCGAATCCACCACGTCCATCTTCATTTCCCATATATCGCTCAGTTGGTACAGCAATGATCTTTGAAGTCTCTCCAGTTTCTGGATTCGTGTACTCCACGTAATGAGGCTGGTGCCCCCATTGTGCGGAGATCATAGTTGGGGCCCACAGGTTGTTTAATTGAACCCAATCTCCAGGATTTGGGTTTCTCACATCGGCCTGATTGGGCTCATATAAGTTCCCTCCTGTATTGTAAGGGTATCCTTCAGAAGCTCTTTCAAAGTGGATATTATCCACCAATACCCATTCCAGGCCTTCGTCAACAAGTGCTGGGATCATATCAGTGGAAAAAGCATTTTCAGGAGGAAATATTCCTTTTGAATAGGAACCGTCAAATGTATCTCCCATAATTTGTTTATGCTTTTGTATCTGGGCTCGAATGTCATCATACTCTATCAGTCCCATTAACGGATGGTAATACCCAAAGCCTATCATATCCATTCTTGGGTTACCAAGAGTTGTAGTCTGGTTAATTACTGAGTTCCAATGCGAAGTCCAGTTTGAAAAATTTCCGTTTCCATTATCCTCAAGGTGATTCAGATTTTCGATGAGTGTACCTGAAAAGCTTACTGATGCTCCGAGGTGAGGGAGCTCGGCATCAATTCCTTTTTGAACAGCAATTTTTGGCCAGGTAGTATAAGGACCAATTCGCAAATTATGGATGTCAAAAACAGAATAGGGATAATAGTTGGCTGCCTGGGTTTCCAGAATGGTTTCTCCCGGCCAGTATAAAGGCTGATGCATATGCCAGAGGAAGGCGATGTAGATAGGAGGATTACTAGCTTCTTTTTCTTGTTCCTGGGCTTTTAAGCCAGATGAAAGAAGGAAAATACAAACGATGAGGAGGAAGTATTTTTGCATAAAAATATAATTATGAAAGCGCTTACATTTTAGATAAAAAATTGATCTTTTTCCAGTTTCGAATTGATGAGATTTAAAGCCCTCAATAGGCTATCTTCCTCCAAAAAACTATTGCATGCTTAGGAAATCAGCGCTTGGCACATTTGTTACCATTTGCCTTCTATATATTGGGGTATGTATTTATTTCTACAGTATCCAGAATGCGATTTTATTCAATCCAACTAAGTTAGAAGAAGGGCATATATTCAACTACCCCTTTGAGTTTGAAGAGCGATATTTCGATGTAACAGATGGAGCAAGGATACATGGTATTCTCGCTAAATCGGATTCTTCTAAAGGTCTGGTGATTTATTACCATGGTAATGGGGGAAGTACAGATACAAACCCGGAAAAATTCACTCTATTTCTGGATAATAACTATGACATTCTATATCCCGACTACCGGGAATATGGATTAAGTACAGGGAAGCTCAAGGACGAGGACGACCTTGTCGGTGATATGAAGATTGTTTATGATGAAATGAAGAAAGAGTATTCAGAAAATCAGATTATTGTACTTGGATATTCTCTTGGTTCAGGAGTGGCAGCATTGGTAGCAGCGGAAAACGATCCAAAAGAACTAATTATTTGGACGCCTTATTATAGCATGGTGGATATGAAGAATATGTCTTACCCATTTTTACCCTCGTTTCTTGTGAGGTACCCGCTTAGAACAGATTTGGCTTTACCCAGGATTGATGAACCAATCACTATCTTTTATGCAGGAGAAGATACTCGTCTTCCTGTTGAAAGAGGTGTAAAACTCAACAAGTATTTGGATGATAATGATGAATATATCATGCTTGAAGGCCAGGGTCATAATGGGGTTTTTCATAATCCAGTACTACAAGAAAAGATGAAAGAAATTTTAGCGAGAGGGTAAATGGAGATTGTTTACCTCATTGGAGGATTACTAGTTGGGGGTCTTGTTGGCTTTTTGATTATTTACTTCAAATCAAAATCCGAGACTTCCCGACTGGAAGAGCGAAATGCAAATCTTGAGACTCAGCAAAAAGAAGTTGAGGAAAAGCATGAACAGTTCTTAAGGGAAAAAGAGGTAGAGATAAAGCAAGAAAGGGATCGTGCAAACCAGCTGGATAAGCAATTAGCTGAGCTGAATGCCGATTATCGAAACCTACAGGTAAAACTATCTGAGCAAAAGGAAGAACTGGCTGCTATGCAGGAGCAGTTGAAGACCCAGTTTGAAAATCTTGCCAATAAAATCCTGGACGAAAAAGCCGAGAAGTTCACAAAACAGAACAAAGAAAGCCTTGATCAGCTTCTCAACCCATTGGGATTGAAACTGGAAGAGTTTAAGAAGAAGGTTGAGGAGACTCATAAAGATCAGGTAGAAGCTCGTGGCTCCTTGAAGCAAGAGCTCAAGCAGCTTATGGAGCTGAATAATCAAATGAGTGAGGATGCCAAAAACCTTACCAAAGCGTTAAAAGGAGATAGCAAAGCCCAAGGGAATTGGGGGGAAGTGGTACTGGCGAGTATTCTCGAGAAATCCGGACTCAGGAAAGACGAGGAGTATTTTACTCAGCAAAGCGAGACGCTCGAAGATGGCCGACGACTCCAACCAGATGTGGTAGTTAAACTCCCTGATGAGAAGTTCCTGATTGTTGACTCAAAGGTTTCGTTAACTGCATTCGAGCGATTTACAACGGCAGAGAATGAAGACGATCAGCTCAAAGCCATTAAAGAGCATGTGCTTTCAATTCGAACTCATGTAAAAGGCTTAAGCGAGAAGAACTACCCTCAGATTTATGACAATAAAACTCCGGATTTTGTCTTGCTCTTTATTCCGGTAGAACCGGCTTTTGCGGCTGCACTTCAAAGTGAGCCGAATTTATATAACGAGAGCTTTGAGAAGAACATCGTGATTGTGAGTCCTTCCACACTATTGGCTACATTATTCACTATTAACACTATTTGGAAGCGAGACCGACAAAATAAACACGCCCTAGAAATAGCGGACCGTGGAGGAGCACTTTATGATAAGTTCGTAGGTTTTGTGGAAAGCATGAATGACATTGGTCAACGAATCCGACAAACTCAGGACAGTTATGATACTGCAATGAAGAGGTTATCTACCGGTTCTGGAAATCTCCTCGGTCAAGCAGAAAAGCTCAAAAAATTAGGAGCCAAGGCTACGAAGGCGTTACCAGATTCTTTTTTGGAAGAGGAAGATTAATTACCAGTCTTAAGTATATAAAACCCATTCAAAACCGGAAGATTTAACCCGGTTTCTTTTACCAAACCTTCTTCCATATCCACGAAGCTTATTTTTTTTCCAGGTATGAATCCATATTTCTGAAGAAGTGTTGTAAAAGAACTAAGGTTCAAAGGGAGCTTCAATGATTCTCCAACCATGCTTACTCCGGAAGTAAAGGAGAATCGATGGAAGCTATTTAGTTCATCCAGAGAGAAAAAAGTGGTGAGTAATTTGTTTTGAGGATTTAGCTCCCTGATGTCTTCAAGAATTTCTCTGGAGCTTTGCACAGACAGGTAATCGAAAAACCCTTCAGCAATAAAAAGCGTGGTTTTAGAGGTATCGAAAGTAGCAGCAGAAGATAGAAATTCACACAATCTTCCTTTTTCAAAATCCCCAGGAATAAGCACAAGGTTTGTTTTTTGATATTCAAATTTTTCAAGAAAAAACTGTTTCTCTTTAGTCATTAACTCACGATCCAATTCAAAACAAGGGGTTCCTTTGGAAGAAAAGTAAGCTCCGATATGATCAAAACCACTACCCAGGATGACCAGTTGTTCGACTCCGGATTCAAGCGATTCCTTTATCATTTTATCTAGGTAATATTTCCTGCAAATGATGTGCATGATATCCCCGGGAAGGAGAAGCTCCTCAGTCCACATAAAAAATCTTCTCATCCATTGTGAGTTCAGAAAGCTTTGGTACCAGCTAAGATGACTAGGAAGGTGACTTACCAGGTTTTGATAGAAGGAAGGGAGGAAGGGATCAAAGTGTTGGGAAATCCTGGCATCTTTGGTTAACCCATAAAACTTAATTCCGATAAAAGCAGCAGTGTGGGAGATTTTAGCCATTGATCTCTTTTAAATATCATATTGTCATGTCGAACAGATGTGAGACATCTAAAGAATACATTTTTGTTAACCCAATTTTTAGATTTCTCAATCTTCTGATTTCATCAGAATCAATCGAAATGACAAAGTTCTTTTCACTTAATTTCAACCTCAATACTGAAAGATATCCCAGGGTTGCTTTTTGGGTGCCGGTGCTTCAAATGAGAGCATTTCATCCTTAGTCGGATGTTTAAACGAAAGCTTCATGGAGCGAAGAGCCAATTGTTTTCCTGGACCAGTTCCTTGTTCTCCATATTTATAGTCTCCAAAAATAGGATGTCCAATTTTTGCGAGCTGAACTCGAATCTGGTGAGGTCGACCTGTTTCTAAATTCACTTCTACAACACTATAATCCTTGCTCTGTTTGATCGTCGAGAAACTCAAACGTGCTTCTTTTCCACCTTTCTTTTTAGAGTTATAAGCTTTTACAAGATTAGTTCTTCTATCTTTTTCTAAAAAGTGTGTAAGCTGTTGCTCCATAGGAGCCATACCATATACTAGCGCCCAATAGGTCTTACTCATGTTGTTCTTCCGTACTTCTTCCGAAAGTCGGGATGCCGCCTTGGAGGTTTTAGCAAGCACCATCAGCCCGCTGACAGGCCGATCTAAACGGTGAACAAGTCCCAGCCACACATTGCCTGGTTTCTTGTATTCCTTTTTGATGTACTTCTTGCAGAGAGTTAATACATCCGGTGCTCCGGTTCGGTCTTCCTGTGATAATACACCAGCGGGTTTATCTATGACTAATAGATGATTGTCTTCATAGATAATGGGGATATTTGGGGTGGTTTTAGTAGATGAACTCATTTCGATAAAGATACCGACTTAATGGTTAGGGAAATAGTTTTGAAAGTCACTTTTTAAGTACTTGCATCTCATTTCCTTTAGAGCTTTTTTCTCAGTATATCAACGTATAGGAAGGAGGCTGTATCTATTCAGCAAATGGAAAACTGGATCGGGAAGTATACAATCAGGAGTTGGATAAGCTCCAGGCAGAATTGGTAAAGCTTCAATACTGGATTAAAGAGCAGGGTTTAAAAGTGTGTGTGGTTTTTGAGGGGAGGGACGCCGCGGGAAAAGGTGGGGCTATAAAGACAATAGCACAAGTGATGAGCCCAAGGGTAACTCGCATAGTAGCTCTAACTAAGCCCACCGAAAAAGAACGAAATCAGTGGTACTTCCAACGATATGTGAATCAACTTCCCTCATCAGGGGAAATGGTTTTATTTGATCGAAGCTGGTACAACCGGGCTGGGGTAGAAAAGGTAATGGGTTTCTGTACAGAAGAAGAATATCGGGAGTTTCTAAGAACCTGCCCTGACTTTGAAAATATGCTTATTCGCTCTGGTATTATTCTTATCAAATATTGGTTTTCTATTTCGGACAAAGAGCAGAAAAGGCGATTTGAAGCACGAAACGAAGATCCAATGAAACGCTGGAAGTTAAGCCCGATGGATTTGGAAGCACGGACTCGATGGGTAGATTATTCCAGAGCCAAGGATGTTATGTTCGAGCATACTGACAGAGACGAATCACCCTGGTATGTGGTAAACGCAGATATCAAAAGACACGCTCGATTAAATTGTATTCATCATCTATTATCGAAAATAGACTATAACGATCTAACTCCGGATCCTATCGAATTGCCTCCTGTAAAAAAGGATCCAAACTACAAACGTCCACCTATTTCAAATCAACGATGGATTGAGGCTATCTATGGGGAAAACCCAGTGGATGATGAGAGGAGTTAGTATTCTGATTCTTTGAGGTTTGTGTACCTCGCAATTCTTTCTATTTCTTCAGGCTTTGTTCTAAGACTTACCCCAATCAAAAGAATGAGATTTACAATCAATCCATAAATACCTTCATGCATGGGGAGAGGTTTGAACTCGGGATTATACAAGAAGAATAACGTGACTAAAATCCCACTAATCAATCCTGCAAGTGCTCCTTTTCCTGTAGCTCTTGGCCAATAGAACATGGCAAACATAAGTGGAAACATTTGAGCAATGCCGCCATAGGCTCCCAGAAGGAGAGAGACAATATCAGTTTCAGAGAACACGGCAAAGTAGTAGGCAATCAAGCTGATAATGACTACTAATATGCGAATCAATGTTCGCTCATTCGTGCCCCTAAAAACCCAGTCTTTCAGTGAAGGGATTTTTGAAAGGCCATCTCTAACTCCAACCGAGGCGGCAGCATGAACAATGGCATCCCCTGAACTCATGGATGCAGCTAGTGTTCCCGCACAAACCAGCCCAATTAGTACGACAGGTAAATCCATCTGAAGTAGTACATGGGGCAGAATAGAATCAGCAGGGGTTACACCAGGGAAAGCCAGGACGGCAGAGAAACCAATGATTAAAATAGGGACCAGGAAAAGCTGAAATGTTGGATACAAAACTACAGTGAGTTTTATGGTTCGGTCACTTTTTGCAGCAAAGGCCTTCATGAAGAAATGAGGCCACATCGAAAAGCCAATCGCTGATACAATTACAGCTGAACTAAATCCCCACCAATCCCAGGCTTCGCCTCCGGAAGTAAGACCTGGTGCAGTTAATGCTTGTTTAAACTCCGAATTGATAAGCTGTTCGAACATGGGGCCAATACCTCCATACATTTTCTTGGGGAGATAGATACCCAGGAACCAGGCAATCACCAGCATAAAAATACCCTGGAAGGTATTTGTCCATCCAACTCCCATCACACCACTGAAGAACACATAAATGAGCACTACGAAATAAGCGATCCCTGCACCAAGCCAAATAGGAATAACTCCTTCACTAATGGTATTGAGCACGATTCCTGCTCCTTTCATTTGCAGAGTGAGGTATGGAATTAAAACCACTATGGTGAGAACAGCCAAAATCATCGAAAGAAGCTTACTGTTATAGCGATCTTCTAATAGCTCGGCTTGAGTAACAAATCCGTGCTTTGCACCAATAGCTCTGGCTTTAGGCCCGAAGAAATAGAAGGGGACCATACCCATTGCTCCATAAGCAATGATATACAATGCAGCAGCTCCCCGTGAATAGGCCCAGCCCGGACCTCCTAAAAAAGCGAAGGAGGAAAAGATTGAAGCTCCAAGCACGAAGTATAGAATGAACACATTCATAGAGCGGTCGCCTGCTACATAGCCATCTGTACTGCTTGTGACTTTAAGTCCCGGGATAATGCCCATTACCAAGGTAATGATGAGGTAAATCCCACAAATTCCGAGAATGATCATCCAGCTTTCCAAGATCAGTACTCCTCGTTAGTGTCTTTTAAAAAAAAGATTAAAACAGCCGAGAAAGAACAAACAAGAATTAGGATTACCCAGATGATCGATAATGGGAAGCCCAATATTTGAGGGGTAGGGGATGAGAACAGAGGATAGATTGGCCAGATCAAACAGAGTTGAAGGAAGAAAAGAACCGTAACTAAAGTAAGGGCTCGTTTCTTTCTCTTTTTAGAGAAAGAGAGAGATATAGGAGATTTAAAAGACATCTATTTGGCCTAAAAAGATTTCTATTTTCGTTATGTAGAATAAAAGAAATACCAGCCATCATCCAGTTCAATTAGGTTTATAATTACGAACCCCAAAATTGGAACTGGATTTCCTTCATTTAAAGGCTGTTGAGTTTTTATATAACCATACTCGTTGTCAATAAATCCATCAACTATAAAAATGTTGATATCGTCTTTCGTTTGAAAGGAAATAATATCTGTGGAAATAAGTAATTGTCTCAATTCATTAATTGAAGCAATGTTTAGTCCAGATTCACGAATATAAGAGCCAAAATAGAATTCTATTTCATTAATATTGCTGAGTTTAATAGAATTAGAAACTTGATATTCATTAACGTTCTTGATGTATCTTCTTAAATCACTTAAATGATAGATATTACTTTCTCTACCAAGACTAATAATCTCCCCTAGATCATTTTTATTAAGAAAGAAATGGATGTGATGTCCAACTGGTACTGTAGGAATTATGAGCGAACAAGTTAGAATGGTTATTGGGATATAGGATTTCAAATCTCTAAATCTTGTTACTAGCAAGATTATTATTGCAAGAACAAAAGAAAGAGTACCAACAAATGATAAGAGAAGAATATCAATGAATGGCCCAACTATTATTGAATACTGTAAATAAAAAAAATTACTCGAGAATAGAACAAAAAGAGAAAGTATAATAGACACTATCAAGAATGAGTTTTTTAAAAAACCTTGCTTCATAAATTTAATTTCTAATTCATAAGACCATCTAAACTTCAATTTTCGAAAAGGTTCCAGTTACAGCAGAATTTTTTTGTTGTCTTTAAAAGACCCAATGGAAGGGGGGACTCAATTGGTGTTTGATTTTCTGATCTAATAGATCTTTGGAATCTATTCTTGGAAACCATTTGAGATATGATCTTTAAATCTATTATACATGTAAGAAATAACCAATAATAAAACTCCCAGTGCTATAAATACGATGGTCTTTGAAATGGTAGATAGATGGCTGATATCGTAAAAGAACAATTTGATTAACGTTATTGAAAAAACCGCCATTGCAAATATTCTCAAGTGTTCTTTTTTATGGATGATGCCGTAGAAAATTAGACCCATTGAAGAAATACCCCATAAGATGCTAAGCCCTAGTTTGTAAGAATTTTCAAAGCCGGAAAGGTCTAACCACTGGATTAACTCTGAACTCAATAGAAAAATTATGGTGAAACTTATAAAGAGATCCAGAAAGAGGGTGGAGGTGGTTTTCTTAAACTGCTTTTGCACCAGTTCCTTAAGGTTTAAAACTCCCCAGGCTCCAAAAGCTATTAACACATATCGGTTTAGGATATTTACAATCCCCTGTTCAAATCCTCCTGCATCTTGTGCTCCGCTGTAAATATATAATCGACGAAGTGACTTCACTTCGTCAAAGAAGGCAAAGAAGAATAATATCAAGCATAATCCTAGGAAAAAGAGAGTTACTCTTTCAGCCCTTTTATTATTAAACCAACGATTATTTACCCAATTACCGATTGCTAGAAAGGCGAAGTTGAAATTTAATAGCCATAAGGATCTGAAGTAGGAATGGGAAGGGTTGTACGTACTGCTTGTAAACTCTGAACCTACATTTTGAAGTGCTACTTTTGACTCCCAAAAAGTAAATATCCTGGATATTTCAAATCGTAAGTCCAGATAAAGAGTACCAATTAGTATAACCGGAATACAGATACCTATTAATGAAGTCCATAATCTGCCGGATTCCAGCACTGTATTTTCACGGTTCTGATTAATGATAATTTGTATACCAATAAAAGCAGCCCAGAAAATTAGGAAGGTGATAAAAAGAGAGTTAAAAAAAGGAAGCGTACTTGTAGGAGGGGAATCGATTAACTGAAACTCAATCCAGTACCACATAAGGGAACCTGTACTTAGAAAAATCACAGGGTATGCTAATGCTTCATACACCTTCATTCCCTTAACTCTTCCTAACCAAATTAACAACAAAGCCTCCAGGCTCCACGCCATGGTTACCCATTCATCCGAAAGCTGGATTGGAACGGCAAGTGTGAGAAATACAAGTACAAGTCCGTTAATAAAACTCAACAAAGAAGCAGATGGAAGATCAAATCTCTTGACAATTTGCCCGGCAACGAAATGTATTAAGGCTAGACTTACCGCAAATAAACCCTGAAAATGTTCGAGATTTGAATCCAATGTTACATAGCCAACACCGAAGAAAAGGAAACTATTAAGAAGGAGGCTGGATATATCAACAGAAGAAAAATCTTCCTTACTACGAATCTTATAGGCTACATTTGATAGGTAGAAAATCAGAAAGTATAACCCTGAAAATATTAGGCTTAAGGTAATATCCGTCTCTGCTGAAAAACCATTGTTGAACCAAAACAAAAAGATCGACCAGGTAAATAGGAAGGCTGAGTAGTACAATAACCGCCAATACCTTTGTAAAGCCACCAAAAGAACCCCAAGATTAATAAGTAAGACATAGCTGAATAACACAAGGGTACTTCCGGTTTCATCTCCTAATAAGAATGGAACAGCATAGCCTCCCACTAATCCAAGTACTGAAATCCATTCTCTGTTGTAACCAAGAGCTATTCCTACAGTTATTGCCGTAATAATAACCAGCAAAATAAAGGTCAAAAGTTCAGGTATTAGGGCATAAAAACTGTACGCAGTAAAGGTGATAAGGTAAATGGATGCCATTGCACCCCCCGTTAGTACCGCGCTATAATTTAGATATTTATTCTTTAGCCGGTAAGCAACCCCTAATAAACCAAAGCTAAATATATATCCCAGAATGATACGTGCAATGGGGCTAATGAGATCATTTTCAATCACGTAATTCGTTCCGATACCTACGCCAATTACTGTTATAATAATCCCAATCTTATTGATGATATTTTCACCAATCAGTCTTTCAATAGATAACCTGTTTACCGATGGTTTTTCCAATGAATCTATGAATTGATTCTTAGAGGGAATCATAGATTCAGCTTCTCTTTCCATAGATTCTAGTCCTGCTGATTCCGTCGAATAGCTTGGTATTTCCGTTAATTCCTGTTCACTTATGTTCTCTTGATCTATAGATACAGTTTCGGCTTCGGGTGAAGGGAGCTCAGTTTTTCCTGTATTGAATTTCTCTTTTAGTTTGAGAGCTCTTATTTCAGATCTGAGCAGAAGTACTTCTTTCCGCATTTCATCTTGTCTGTTAAGAAAACCTTCAAGCTTTTTTTGAAGTTGATCCAGTCTGTCATTTTTCTCGCTCATCCAACATCAACTATAAATTAATATTTCTATACTTATCGATCACTAATCCTTTTGCTTCATAATGTTAAGTAACAGCTCTTAAAAACCTGGCTTAAGATTAATCAAAATGAGTTCATATTGAAACTGTAATAAGAGTTATATCTACTGAATGTTTATCAGGTAGCTATTATGTTAAAGCTCTTCATTTGTGAGGAGCTCGCAATGAAGCAATCGTAAGCCTATGAGCAATCATTTTGAGATTGCTTCGCTACGCTTGCAAATGAAGGGGGGTTCTATTTTCCGTTATCCAGGAATCACTAATCTCAGGCGATTCTTCTTTCTAAAGGAGTATCCAGTACTAAGTTATAGATTGTTCTCTCACCTTAATACTCCAGTTGAATATAAACTCAGCTACCACATCTCCAGATTCATCGGTGCCCGTGCTGGTTAGTTCAAATACAGAAGGAGTACCAGATTCGATAGTTTTTTGAACCTCATCTTCAATCTTTTTCCCTTCGTTACAAGTAAATATGATTTTCCCTTTCGCTTTTTTATTAAATACGGCTTCGTTATTAATTACCAGCATAGAGATATTCTTCCCTGTAGCTTCAATCTTATCCAATAGCATAACTCCACCTGCAAACTCTGCGGCCATGCCTTCTACGGCCCAAAATATACTCCCAAATGGATTTTGATTTAGGAAGTCATGCTCCAAAAAAACTTTAAAAGTTTCACCATCATAACTTTCAAAACGTACCCCGGCAATCCAGGCGATTGGGATCTGGGTTCTTAATATGTGTTCGAAGGATTCAGCATTCATGGTATTGTATAAATGACATTAAATTATCAAACATAGTTCACATTTTCTGTTCACTTAGAGTACCTCAGCGTTTTTGTTATTCGTTAATGGTTATTTGTTATTGGTAAACAACCATTAACAAATAACCATTGTGTAATAATTTATTGCATTCATACAATCCGCTCATAGGCTTGTAGTGTTTGCAGTTTTCCGATGGCAAGATGAGCTTTCCATTCTTTCTCTGCAACTTTCCAGGCTTCTGGATCATCCTGCTCCCATGACCAATCAAGAGCCCAGATTCCATCCTCCAGCTGTTGGTCAATATCATAATCCAGATTTTGTTGAATTAATTCAGGATCAATAACCGAGACTATAGGTGAATCTGGTGTTGGTGCCATATTTAAAGGGGAAACACTCATCATTGTCCATTTCTCAGGATTCTTTTCAACTTTACCTGGTATTACTTTTCTCAGTTTATTCAGGATTTCATTTCGGTGGTTTTCGGGGAGGTTCTTTGTACCCATCAACCCTAAATAACTCCATAGATCAAATATCCAACCGAGTTTTTCATCCGGTGTAGTAAGCAGAGTAGTCATGACATTCTTAGTAATCTTTTCAGCGAATCCATCTGGTATAAGTTCAGAATAGTGCCAAAAATGTCCAGCTAGTCCGGCGCGCATGTTGATGAAAAAGCTATCAAACTCCTTTTCAATGATTTCATCCCAATGCCCGGCATGAGGGGAATTAAGTGCTTCACTAGGAATGATTGGCCAAATCGATCTCTCTTTAATGTAGGAGTTGAGCAGGTATTCTATTGCTTTAGCAACAATTGCTTCTTTTGAAGAGGCTCCAATTTTTCGTAAAAGGAATAGGCCTTGAGAAGTAGTATAGACAGTAGATAGCGGTGATCGTAAATCGGGTTCAAGTGCATTTCCAAATCCTCCATCTTCATTTTGGAATTTTTCTAAAGCCTCAATAACAGAGTCCTTGTTTCCATGCTCGAAATGGAATTCAAATAACCGCTGGTCAAGAATTCGGCCTTTGCTAAAGATGAAAGATTTAGCTCTTTGAAAAGACTCTGGTGATAGTTTTTTCACGTGATTCGATTTAGTAAATCATATTCAGCGATTCGGCTAGTTTTCATTTTTACATTTTGCTACAAGGGTATCAGTTAATCTTTCTAGTTCTCTCGAGTATTTAAATTCACCCCATTTTTTTAAACTATCTTTTGAACTAATCAAATATTCCCTGAATGAATAATTAATTCCGGCATTTGGATTCGGATTGTATTTTGTTCCTCCTCCCCCCAACCAAATTCCGACAATACTCTCGTTAGGCTTATTATTTGAATCTTCCCAAAACATATGATTGGCTAGAAATGGGATTTCACTTTTATTTCTGTCATTGGCAATTTTGAAATAACGATTGTTAATATATCCGCTTTTGAGATTTCCTTTGTAAAGTAAAACTCCGTTTTCTGGAATTAGTAATTGTTCTCGATTATCAATGATATCGATTTCCTGTCCACAAGGCATATTTGAAACTACGATCACTTTTCCTTCAAAGTTCTCTGGAAATATTAAATCAAGTTTCTGGGCAGTTGCTGTTCCAATTATTCCCAGTAAATAGAAAAACAAATGGGTGAATGGATACCAAAGTATCATTGGTGCAAAGATCCATATCAATTTTGTCTTTAACTTACTGTTGGAAAAAAGAAGTATAACAATGCCAATTATATATAAAGGAATTCCGAAAATGAGTAGATACGGGTTTATGGAGATCAAGAAGGATGCAATTATAATTCCTATTCCAATCTTTGTTTTCATTACAAAATTTTCTCAATAGAGCTTGGATCAACTTTCAGTCTTTCTAGAATAAATCGGGCAAATTGCTGATTCGACTTTTTGTATTTGTCGAAATCATCCATTAGCCCTGAAACATAAAGCCGTTCATTTACTGTCATACCAACAATTCCATTCAATTCTGGTCTTTCAAGTGCTCGCATGATTTTTTGTTGAAGTTCTCTCCATTCTTGCCGTCTTCTAATTCGAGTAATGATTTCCGAGTCCTTATCTCCATGGATGTCTCTCATTCTATAATCAGCCTTGGATAGGTTTTCAGGATTTATAGATTCGTTAATGCTCAGATTGAATAATGCTTGCCCAAATCGAAGCTCAGGATTTCGATTTAGTTCTTTTTCAATTGCTATCAATATTATTCTGTGCTCTTCAGTCATTATCTAATATATTATGACACCTGTTAGGTAAAGTATTTACTAGGGTTCGATCTGTACTTTTTTCGTATTTCTTCTGATGCATTTTCTATCCAATCTTTCAAGTCACCCCATTCCGATAAGGTTAGTCTGCTTAAATGAGGTAAAATGAGTTTGATGTTATCAGTCACTATTGGAAGGTTTTTTTGATAAACTGTTTCACCCCTTCCGAAAAAAATAGGTGCTTGTTCAATTTGGAAATATCGAAAAGCCCAATTGATATTACAGAGGTCATTTTTATACATAGATTCATCATAATTCTCCGCCAAGTTGATAGTTATTCCTGAGCCATGTCCGCACTTGTCATATACTTTTATAGAAAGCTTATCATCATAGAGAATATCAAGAGCTCCATTTTCAGGTTTAGTTTTAGACTGAGCATATTTGAAATTATAATCTTTTAGTAATTCCAAAAAAGTTGAATCAATTTTCTCATTAAAACTAGCCATATTCATTTTAAGCTTTATTAGTCTTTATTGTACATAACAAGATGTCAAAATAAACTTAGTCGAACTTCAATTTATTCTACGCCATAGAATCTTAAGAATAAAGTAAATAAGTAAGGCTATTTAATGAACTAATAGTTCATCATATCCTTATCGCCATAAGAAAACGACCTTAGCAGAATATCTTTTCTTTGTATCTTTGCATTAATGAGCAGCACCAAGTCTTCCACAATTCCTCTTTCAGAAAAAGTAGCCAATCTGCCACTGTCTCCCGGAGTCTATATTTATAGAGATAAGGGTGGGAGTGTACTGTATGTGGGCAAAGCAAAAAAGCTTAGAAATCGGGTTCGTTCTTATTTTCAGGATTCCCGTCCTACTGATGGGCGGATTAAAACCATGGTTTCCAAGATCGTTGATCTGGAAGTGGTTGTCACTGATTCTGAGGCAGAAGCACTTATTCTTGAGAACAATTTTATTAAGCAGTATCAGCCCCGGTATAACATCATGTATCGGGATGATAAGTCCTATCCATATATCTGTATTACAAATGATGCAAAGCCAAGGGTATATCCAACGCGGACAATCATAAAAGACGGAAGCAAATATTACGGTCCTTATGATAGTGTAACCACCATGAAGCGAATGCTGGATACAATCCGAAAGGCATTCGACTTGTGCACTTGTGCGGTATCTGTAAAAAATATTGATAAGACCAGAGGTGTTCCTAAATGGCATTCCTGTTTTGATGATTACCTGCAAAATTGTTCAGGAGATTGGGAAGAAGAGCGATACAAGGATTCCATAAAAAAAGTAGAGCGCTTATTGAATGGTCAGACTGAAGCATTGATCAGAGACATTAAAGAGGAGATGCAGATAGCATCTGATGCTATGGCATTTGAAGAAGCTGCAAAATTAAGAGATAGCCTACAGGCTGTGACTCGGTATAGCCAGAAAATGAAAATGGTAGCCGATAAAAAGGTAGACAGGGATGTATTTGCGTTGGCAGTAGACCCTGAACTAGGCGAAGCTTGTGGAGTACTCTTCAAAGTAAGAGAGGGCAAGATGATAGGGAAGTTCCACCGTTTCCTTAAAAATATTGATGGACTTACTATAGGTGATATGCTTCAGTCTTTTGTTGAGGATTATTATACCGGGCAATACACAGCAGCCATTCCCGATGAGGTTTATCTAAGCCACACATTAACTGACGATGAACCTCTAATTGATTACTTGTATCAGGAAAGAGGGAAGAAAGTACCGGTTCATGTACCTCAAATTGGGGAAAAGGCTCAACTAATTAAGATGGCTACTTCGAACTCGCGCCTTCATCTTAATGAAAGAAAATTGGAGAAGGAAAAAGCAGAAAGGGATCGGATACCGCATGCTGTTAAAGAGCTTAAGGAGCATCTTAAGCTTAAACGTTTGCCAAGAAGAATCGAATGTTTTGATAACTCAAATTTTCAAGGGACTGATGCCGTGGCATCCATGGTTAGTTTTGTAGACGCAAAACCTCGAAAGAGTGAGTATAAAAGATTCAATATCAAAACAGTGCAAGGACCTGATGACTTTGCTTCAATGAAAGAGATTCTAACCCGGCGCTACTCTGCAGTAATGAAAGACGGATTACAAATCCCTGATCTGATTGTTGTTGATGGTGGCAAAGGGCAGTTGAGCTCGGCTGTTGAGGCTTTGAAAGAGATCGGCTTCTACGGAGAATGTGAAATCATTGGTTTGGCAAAGCGACTAGAAGAAGTATTTGTTCCAAATCGGTCGGAAGCATATATGATTCCTAAAACATCAACCGCATTAAAATTGTTACAACAAGCAAGAGATGAGGCTCATCGTTTTGCTATTACTTTTCACAGAAAAAAGAGAGCCAAGAGAACATTCGTTACTGAGCTTACCGAGATAGAAGGGGTGGGAGAAAAAACCTCTCAATTATTACTTAAAGAGCTAGGTTCTGTTCAGGAAATCAAGAAGGCGGATAAAGAAAAACTAACAGAGCTTGTCGGGAAAAAGCTCGGAGATAAAATCTACAACTACTTTAGGGGTTGAATCGTCTGCTTGTGTAGTATGATGTGAGGACTAACATCATCATGTGATATGTAGCATGGGTCTCACATTGTAAAATGAGCGAAGCCAAAAAGCTTTGCTCTTCATACTAACTAAAGAAAGCATTGATTTGAGGTATAATCGTTCTTTGTTAAAGATTGTTTAGTCGAACTGTTACAGGTTTTGATTCGGTTATCTTGAACAAAGAGCCTAACCCAAATTAAAGGGTGAACATTATGGAACTAATTAAAAGACATACAGGCAAACAAAACTATTCAAGCTTAAAAGACCAGGAATTGGTTAAGCTTTTCCGAAGAAAAGCAGATGAAGCTGCTTTTAATGAATTAATGAATCGCCACCAGGCTAAAGTATACTCCTATATATATAGCATGGTAACAAATACTGAAACAGCTAACGATATTTTTCAGGAAACCTTTACCAAAGTAGTTACCAAAATGGATGATACTTACAACGAACAAGGTAAATGGATCGCATGGGTAATGCGAATTGCTCATAATGCAACAATTGATCATATTAGAAAACAAAAACGTTTTATCGACGTTAACTCTTGGTACGACGAAGAAGATTCTAAGGCAGATTACTTTGATCGACTAGAAGATGAAAGTGTTGTGGATGCGGATAACCAGATGGTGGACAAAGAAATGAAAGCCAGCCTGATGAAACATATTTCCAAACTACCTGAGGAACAAAGATCCGTTGTACTTTTGAGGCATTATTATGAAATGCCCTTTAAAGAAATCGCAGAATTAACTAATGTATCAATAAATACGGCACTAGGCCGAATGAGATATGCGTTAATAAATCTTCGAAAGTACTTTGAAGAGGAAAGACAACTAGAGCTTAAACATGCAAAAAACTGAAAGTGTTTGTATTCGATATCTGATGAGGGAAATGGATCCCTCAGAGGAGATCGAATTCGAGCGGGAGATGATGGAAGATGAAAACCTTTTGATTGAGGTAGAAAGTCTTCGCAAAACTTATCAAAAACTTGGCAAGTTGCCGCTTAAAGAACCACCAGCCCATTTAGTAGATAAAATAGTAAGCGAAGCTGCGCAGGTTCAGCAAGAGATGCTAAATCGTTCTAAGAAATGGACGTTTTATTTGTCTCGTTCGGTAGCAGCAGCGGCTGTATTGATCCTTATGGTTTCTTCAGGAGTTTACTTTTTCGGTGGGACTGATTCAGATATACCTGGAGTCTCACCTACTATAGTAAACGGAGTTGAAGAAGTTGAGCCTTGGGTCGATCGTAGTAATATGATTCACTTTGCAGGAACTTCAATCCAGCAGGATAATCCTGAACCAATTCAGCAAGAGGTGGAGGATAGCTATTCCAAGCTCAAGCTGGTAAATGAACAAACCGGATTCGAGTCCTCAAATAGGACGATAATCCTCACGAGTTCATCGAATTAGGTATTAAAAGCCCCTCATATTAAAATGTGAGGGGCTTTTTTTGTGGATAACTTTTGGCCTAGGTGTTAATAAGTTTTTTTGTAACCAAGAGAGGCTCGCTTTATATTGGATTTTTGTAAAAAAATAGTCATTTCATAAAGCGAGATAATCATTAATGGGTAAAGTTATTGCCATTGCTAATCAAAAAGGTGGGGTTGGAAAAACCACCACGGCAATTAACCTGGCAGCTAGCTTGGCTGCGATTGAACATGCAACTCTGGTGATCGATATCGATCCACAAAGTAATACTACCAGTGGATTAGGAATTGATGCGAAAACGGTTACAAACTCGATTTATGAGATTATGATCGGTAGTACCGAAGTAAGTGATTCTATCAGACAGACAGAACTCGATTTTCTTGATCTGATTCCAGCGCATATCAACCTGGTAGGTGCGGAAATTGAAATGATTGATCGAGAAGAAAGGGAACGTATTCTTAAGCGGGCAATAGCTGATGTAAGGGAGCGCTATGATTTTGTTATCATTGATTGCCCACCCTCTCTTGGCTTATTAACAATAAACGCATTAACAGCATCAGATTCGATTGTAATACCTGTTCAGTGTGAATATTTCGCTCTTGAAGGCTTGGGTCAGTTACTAAATACGATCAAGATTGTAAGACAGCATCTAAATCCGGAATTGGATATAGAAGGTGTACTTCTGACTATGTACGACACACGTACCAGACTTTCAAACCAGGTAGCTGAGGAAGTGAAACGATATTTTGATGATAGAGTATTTAGGTCTGTGATTTCGCGAAATGTTCGATTGGCTGAGGCTCCTAGTTTTGGAAAACCAGCACTGTTATATGATTCGACTAGCGTTGGCGCCAAGAATTATCTATCTCTTGCTCGAGAAATTATCAAGAAAAATAAAAAGCTGTTCAAGAACAGCCCTGTTCTAAATTAAATTTGCATGGCGAGTAAAAAAGTACTCGGTAGAGGTTTAGGCGCTTTTTTCCCTGAATATGAAGCGGAAGGGAAAAAAGAGGGATCAACTCCTAAAAAAGTGAAGCAAGGAGTTGAAAAAAACCTTACCACACTTGAAGAACGAATTAATATTGTTCTTGATGTGCCTGTAGATCATATCAGAGCAAATCCTCATCAGCCAAGAAAAGAGTTTGATGAAGAGCGTCTGGATGAACTTTCCGATTCCATAAAAAAACATGGGCTAATTCAGCCGATAACTGTTAGATATATTGGGGAAAAACGATTTGAGCTAATTAGCGGTGAGCGAAGGCTTAGGGCAGCTAAGTTGGCTGGTTTGGAAGATATTCCCGCCTACGTAAGGGAAGCAGATGATGAGCAAAGTATGGCCTTTGCTTTGGTTGAAAATATTCAACGAGAGGAGTTGAATCCGTTGGAAGTAGCATTTGCATATAAACGGTTATTGGAAGAATTCAGCTATACCCAGGCCGAAGTAGCTGAGAAAGTTGGGAAAAACAGAACCACTGTTACCAATATGTTGCGGTTATTGAATCTCCCTGATTTTATTCAGGCTTCGTTAGTGTTAAACCAAATAACTACTGGTCATGCCAGAGCACTAATCACTATAGATGATGTTCAAGTTCAACAAAAGCTACTTTCCAGAATAATAAAGCAAGGGTGGTCGGTTCGTCAGGTAGAGGATGCAGTCAGGAATTTAAGCGCACCCACGAAAAAGAAGAAACCTACCAAACCTGCTAATGATCCTCTCTATGATGAAATTTCTGCCAGGTTGAGACGTACTTTTAGCACAAAAGTGAAAATCAAACCTAAGGCAAAGGGTGGTGAAATCAACATCGAGTATTATTCAGAAGACGACCTCGAACGAATCCTGGCTATTTTTGACTCCATTTAAGAGCTTCCTAATAGTGTTATTTTTCTTATTCCCATCGGCTACGATGGCACAAGAGATTTCTTCCAACCTTTCTTTTCTTCCAAATTCAATAACCATCGTTCAGGATGAGGTTGTTGATGTATATCCAGATCCAAAAAGTGTATTGCGGAAATCACTCATTGTACCAGGGTGGGGACAGATTACAAACAAACAAGCTTGGAAGGTTCCTATTGTTTACGGTCTTTTAGGTGGGCTGACTTATTACAGTATTAGTCTTACCAAAGATTACCATGATTATAGAGCTGCTTTTTATAATCTGTCGAATGATGATTTTAGATTTGGTCAAACTCCTGCTTATTTAGATGGCATCACTTCTCAAAGTTTAAAATCTCAACGGAATTTTTTAAGGAACAGAAGGGATTTTATATATGTGACTATTGCATTGGCTTATGCGCTGAATGCCATAGATGCTTATGTATTTGCCCATTTAAGATCATTTGATGTTTCAGATGACTTATCACTTAGACCTGAAATGAAGCCCGATATAATTTTGACTTCTACAGATCAACCTATTCCTGCATTATCCTTATCGATCTCATTCTAATACAACTATGGAAAAAAGTAGCTTTAAGAAAATTCCTGAGAACTACAGAGGTGAATCTGCAAATGATTTATGGAGTATATTCAAAATCATGGGAGAGTTTGTTGAAGGATATGACAAGCTTTTTAAGATTGGTCCATGTGTAACTATATTTGGTTCTGCGAGGACTAAGCCCGAAGACAAATACTATAAGCTTTCATCAGAATTTGCATCTAAGCTGGTAGAGAAAGGCTTTGGAGTTATAACAGGTGGTGGCCCTGGTATTATGGAAGGTGCTAATAAAGGAGCTCATGAAAGTGAAGGGAAATCTGTTGGAGTGGGTATCATTGTACCTCATGAGCAAGGTATTAATGACTACGTTGATTCCGAATATGCAATCTATTTCAATTATTTTTTTGTGAGAAAGGTCATGTTCGTGAAGTATTCACAAGCCCTGGTTGTATTTCCGGGAGGCTTTGGAACATTAGATGAATTATTTGAAAGCCTCACATTAATTCAAACAAAAAAAATCTCAAAGATACCCGTGGTTTTATTTGGCAAGGAGTATTGGTCAGGGCTAATTGACTGGATTTCTGACACAATGAAATCATGGGGAACAATTTCTGAAAACGATACGGATCTTTTTTTCGTTACAGATAGTTGTGAAGAAGGGGTAGATCACATTTGTGATTATTACCAAAAACATGAGCCTATGCCTAATTTCCATTACTAGTCAGGGAGATTAGCATCGCATGAATGGACTAGATAACAATAATTTTAAATTTTAATGAGTTAAAGGTTTTAATTAAAAAAGCATTTTTTATTAAATTGCTTACTTATCCGAACTGAATAAAATAAAACAATTATGAAGGATTTAAAGAGACTACTATTAATCACTGTTTTTACTTTGGGTTCAATTGCTGTACAAGCCCAAGACAATTCTGAAGCGATCACTGCTTATAATGAAGCTTTAGAATTAGCTCAAGCTAAAGATTTTCAAGCTGCAATTGACAAATACAAAGAAGCAATTACTATTGCTGATGGTTTGGGTGCAGATGGAAATGATATTAAGCAACGTTCAGAAAAAGCTATCCCAAGACTGTATTTCTCTAAAGCAGTAGCTGCTTATAATGTATTTAAAGGTTCACCAAGTATTCCAAGTCTTGACGCTGCTGTAGCGGAATTTGATGAAGCCCGAACTGTAGGTGATGATTCAGGAGATACTGAAATCAGAGATAGAGCTCGTGGAGTTCTGGCTCAATTACATTATCAAAAAGCAACAATGCTTTTCAAAAGAGAAGATTTTGCTGGTGCTGATGAAGCCCTAAACAAAGCAATCGAGACCAATGCTAACTATGCCAAAGCATACTACCAGAAAGGTCTTGTTCACAAGAAAACTAACGCAAATGATCTTGAAGGAATTATTTCCTGGTTCGATCGCGCTATTGCTGTAGGTGAGCAAGTAAACGATGGTGGAGTAGTTAGACAAGCTACTGAATCTGCACATGCAGAATTACTTTTCAGAGGTTCTAAAGCAATTGAGCAGGGTCAAAATACCAGCGCTATTGACATGCTTACGAGATCACTAGATTATAATAGCTCCTCTGCAGATTCTTATTACCGATTATCGGAAGCTTCAAACAAGCTAGGTAACCGGGACAACGCGATTTCTTATGCGAGCCAGGCTCTAAATTTTGAGCAAGGTGGTAACACTGATAAAGCTAAAATTTATTTTGAATTAGGAGTGGCTTATCAAGCAAAGAATGATAAAGGTCAGGCTTGTGATGCTTTGAAGAGCGCTTCTTATGGATCTTTTAAAGCTCCAGCTGAGCATAAAATGGAATTTGAATTGAAGTGTGAAAGCGCTAGATAATTGAAATTCTAATAAGAATTTAAGCCCTCAATTTTCTTGAGGGCTTTTTTTATGCGCAAAATTCTCCTAAAATTTGCGGTATTTTGCTCAATAAAAAATGCCTATCTTCCAACACCAAAAAACTAACTAAAAATCTTCTCTTCTTATGTCCAATTCCAGTCTTGGTCAACTCTGTGCAGACACAATAAGAACACTTTCGATGGATGGGGTACAAAAAGCAAATTCAGGTCATCCAGGTATGCCAATGGGAATGGCCGATGTGGCCTACGTACTTTGGACCAAATTCCTGAAACATAACCCAAAAAATCCAAATTGGGCTGACCGTGATCGATTTATACTTTCTGCTGGCCATGGCTCAATGTTGATTTATAGTTTACTTCATCTTACTGGGTATGATGTAAGTATGGATGATTTAAAAGATTTTAGACAAACAAGGAGTAAGACGCCTGGGCACCCGGAATACGGCATGACTCCCGGAGTAGAAACAACTACAGGTCCGCTAGGCCAGGGCTTTGCAACTGGTGTAGGCATGGCGATGGCTGAACGGTTTTTAGCGTCCAGGTTTAATACTGTATCTCATACTTTAGTAGATCATTATACATACGCAATTGTGAGCGATGGAGATCTGATGGAGGGTATTTCGCACGAAGCGGCTTCTTTTGCTGGTCACCAACAGTTGGGAAAATTGATCTATTTATATGACTCAAATTCTATTTCTATTGATGGTTCAACCGATCTTGCTTTCACAGAAGATGTTGCCAAACGATTTGAAGCATATAACTGGCATGTGCTAAAAATTGATGGCCATAATCACAATGAGATTGAAACTGCAATTAAGGAAGCTCAGTCTACCGAGCAACCGAGTTTGATTGTTTGTACAACCCACATCGGTTATGGGAGTCCAAATAAACAGGATACGGCAGGTTCGCATGGTTCTCCGTTAGGAGAAGATGAAATTAAACTCACTAAAGAAGGTTACGGATGGGATCCAGAAAAATCATTCTTCGTTCCTGAAAAGGCACTAGAGGTTTTTAGAAATGAGATTGAGAAAGGCGGAGAAGCGGAAGCTTCATGGAATAAACTATTTGAGGAATACTCAACTGATAATTCGGAAAAAGCTTCTCAATTTACACAATGGATAAATGGGGAGATTTCTGATGAATTGGAGAATGCCCTTCCTGTTTTTGAAGCTGATTCAAAAGGAATGGCTACTAGAGCTTCTTCAGGCAAAGTCCTTAATGCAATTAAAGATACAGTTCCTAACATGTTAGGAGGGTCTGCTGATTTAGAGGGAAGTGTAAAAACTAAACTTGATGGTGAAGGTATATTTAGCTCAGAAAATCACGGTGGCCGAAATACTCATTATGGTGTCCGGGAACATGGAATGGCAGCGGCATTAAACGGAATGGCTTTACACGGAGGTGTAATCCCTTTTGGAGGTACTTTCTTTGTGTTTACTGATTATTGTCGTCCTTCTATTCGATTAGCTGCACTTATGAAGGTTCCATCCATTTTTGTGATGACGCATGACAGTATCGGGTTAGGAGAAGATGGACCTACTCATCAACCCGTTGAACACCTGGCAAGTTTAAGAGCTATGCCAAATGTGTTAGTACTTCGTCCTGGTGACGCTAATGAGGTTGCTTACTCCTGGAAAAAGGCCATCGAACATAAAACCGGTCCTTCAGTACTTGTGCTTACAAGGCAAGGAATTCCAACTTACGATCGTAATGAAAAGAATCCTGCTTCGATGGTAGAAAAAGGAGGATATATTTTTGCTGATTCAGAAAAAGAGACTCCTGATGTTATCCTTATTGGAACTGGCTCAGAATTACACCTAGCAGTTAATGCAAAAGAAACCTTAAAAGAAAAAGGTATCGATGCTCGAGTAGTGAGTATGCCTTCCTGGGAATTATTCGATCAACAAAGTGCTGAATATCAGGAGCAAGTATTACCTTCTTCAGTGACTAATCGAGTATCAATAGAAGCGGGGACTACGTTTGGATGGTCAAAATATGTTGGTCCAGCAGGTAAATCAGTTGGTATTGATACTTTTGGTGAATCGGGACCCGCAGGAGAATTGTACCAGCACTTTGGGATTACTTCAGAAGAGATGGTTAAAGCTGTACTAAGCTAGCTCATCTCTTTTGCTTCTTCAATTAGCTTTGGGGTATTTACATTTTCAGGACGGTGAATGCACGTAAAGGTGATATCATCAGCAGGCTGAGTGGTGCCTATAAAAGCTTCGAGTGAAGACTGAATTTTTTGTACAACTGTTTTAGCGTGAAGCGAACCGTAGATTTCCATTAATGATTCGATACGCTCTTCTCCGTATTCCTCGCTACGTTCATTGCGGGCTTCATTTAATCCATCAGTATAAAGAAGCACAGAATCTCCCGGTTTAAAATGGAATCGTTTTACCTCTAAATGCTGACTGAGCATATTTGTAGAAGTCATACCAAGCGCAAATCCATTGGCCTTTAGGTTAAACGTAGCATCACGTTCGCGACTATAATAAACGGGAATATTATGTCCGGCACGGACGTACTCAAATTCTTCTTTGTCATTTGGAAAGAAAGCCACACAACCGGTAACAAAGGTTTTATCCTTACTATTGCTCTTGACGAAATCGTTCAGCTGCAAGAAAAGGTCCTTTGGAGATGGACGCTCTTTTTGTACCAGAAGGTTTACTAAGGCCTGCATCCTTACCATATATAAAGCTGCACTCAATCCTTTTCCCGAAACATCAGCAATTACAACGTAAGTACCCGATTCGGTATCAATAACATCCAGATAATCACCACCAACTTCTTTTGCTGTATGAGCAAAAGAATAAACTTCCAGGTTATCCTTATTTAAAGAAGTGCCGGGAAGTAAGCTTAGCTGGATGTCTCTGGCTAAATCAATTTCTT
Source organism: Balneola sp. (assembly GCA_003712055.1). Classification (NCBI taxonomy): domain Bacteria; kingdom Pseudomonadati; phylum Balneolota; class Balneolia; order Balneolales; family Balneolaceae; genus Balneola; species Balneola sp. Next base: position 717,836 of record RHLJ01000001.1, on the reverse strand, counting down.
TTTGTACATCCGATTTCTCCAGTAATTCTACAAGTAAGAGTAGGAACATGGAAGAGAAAGCAAGAGGTAACATCAAAGGGGTAAAGAATACAAACTCAGAAAGCCCGAAAAAGCTGAGTATGTAATGTCCAACAAAACTTACTGAACCAACCCCGAAAGCAAGTCGTCGTGTTGGATTAAGGCGTTGAGTCAAATCCGAAAACAGCCTCATAAATTTTATATGACCAGGGAGCTGTTGTCCCTGCTGACGTTCCATATCCTCAACGGCTTCTTTGTAGAGAAGTTTGAGACGTTCCGAATCAGCGGTGAGTTCTTTGGAGATACGCTCCCGGCTCATACCTGATACGTATTCCTGATAGAATTTTTTGGTTCCGTAACCCGACTGTGCTTCGTTCTTTAAACTCAATGTGTACTGACTCAGTTAATTGAATGGGGGCAGTGTTCGTAATAATAGGCAAAAAGTTTTGCAATTGGGAAAGCTTTTAAGCCCAAAGTTGCTTCATTTTGATCTGTTAATGTCCATCAAATCTATTAGCTTCACTTGAAAATTCACTCAGTCTATGTCCAAAAAACTTCTCTTTCTACTGGATGGTATGGCACTGGCTTACCGTGCTCATTTTGCATTCATAAATGCAAATCTTAAAAACAGTAAAGGGATTCCTACAGGTCCTGTACTTGGTTTTGCTAATACATTAGAGAAGATGTTGGATGAGCAAAAACCTACTCATATTGCAGTGGCTTGGGATACCCATGCTCCAACTTTTAGGCATATTAAGGACGAATCTTATAAGGCTCAGCGACCTCCTCAACCTGAGGAACTAACGATTGGTATTCCCCTTATTAAGGAGATGTTGGAGGCCTGGGGAATAAAGAATATTGAACAAGATGGATTTGAAGCCGACGATATCATAGGTACTATTGCTTCGAACGCGAATGCAGATGATGTAGATGTGATGCTAGTTACCCCTGATAAAGACTTTATGCAGTTGGTTCATGACCATATTAAAATGATGAAGCCAAATAATAAAGATGGGGGATTCGATATTGTCGATAGAGAAGGGGTGAAAGAGTATTTCGGGGTATATCCAGAGAAAGTTATCGATGTGTTAGCCATTCTTGGAGATACCGTTGATAATATACCTGGCGTTCCGGGAATTGGGAAAAAGGGAGCTCCGGCCTTAATTGAACGATTTGGATCATTGGAAGAATGTATTGTTCAGGCTGATGCCATAACGGCCAAACGTCAACGTGAGGGGCTGCAAGAATTCGCTGATCAGGCAATGCATGCCAAGTTTATGGTTACTATTAAAACCGATGTGCCAGATACCGCTGATTGGGAGCAGCTGGTATGGAGTTCTTTTGAAAAAAAGGATCTCGGACTATTCTTCAAAAAGATGGAGTTTAGAACCTTAACCAGAAAGTATTTAGGAGAGCAGGGGCCAGTAGCTGAAAAGTCAGGTGACCAAGTAGATCTGTTTGGTTCAATTGGAGAGCAGGAAGAGCTGAAAAAGCTGGATACTGAGAATAATAACTATGAGCTTGTAAATTCCATAGATCGGGTTAAGGAACTCGTCAAAGAATTAGAGAAGGCAAAGGTTCTTTGTTTTGATAGTGAGACTGATTCTCCGGATCCAATTTCTGCTGGTATGGTGGGGCTTTCATTCTCCTTAAATCCCGGAACTGGATACTATATCCCGGTTAATGTTGCAGGAGGTCTAAATGAGAAAGAAGTATTAGAGTTAGTAAGGCCATTATTTGAAAATGAAGACTCGCTGAAGGTTGCCCATAATTATAAATTCGATTATACCATTCTGTCCAGGCATGGTATAAGTATACACGGTAGACCTTTTGATACCATGGTTGCTGCTTATCTGGTAGATGCGAGCCAGAAAATCAAAATGGATGAGCTTTCAAAAAAGTACCTGGGTTATGAACCAGTACCAATTGTTGATTTGATAGGGACAGGAAAAGCTCAGAAGTCGATGGCGGATTTAACTCCTGAGGAAGTTTATCTCTATGCTTGTGAAGATGCAGATATTACTCTCCAACTTTATCAAGTGTTAAGTAAGAAGATGAAAGAAGATGAACTTAACGAGGTATCGGATCAGGTTGATTTCCCACTTATGGAAGTGTTGGGGGATATGGAATTCCAGGGGATTCGATTAGATGAGGATATGCTTGTAAGCTTTTCTGGAGAATTGGAGCAAGACATTCGAAAGCTAGAGGCTGAGATTTACGAAAAAGCAGGGCAGGAGTTCAATATCAATTCTCCTGCTCAGTTAGGAGATATATTATTTGATAAACTCGGATTGCCGGCAGGAAAGAAAACTAAAACCGGGAAATACTCTACCAATGAAGCTGTGCTCACAAAACTTGCAGTTAAATATGAGATTCCAAGCTTGATCCTGGAATACCGCTCTCTGGCTAAGCTTAAATCTACCTATGTAGATGCTCTGCCTTCGATGATAAATGTAGACACTAACCGTGTACATACCGACTTCAATCAAAGCGTAGCAGCGACTGGTAGATTGGCTTCATCCAATCCCAATCTCCAGAACATTCCAATCCGAACAGCAAGAGGAAGGGAAATCCGAAAAGCATTTATTGCCGAGGAAGGATTTAAGATTATGTCAGCTGATTATTCGCAAGTAGAACTTCGGGTAATTGCCCATATCGCCAAAGATGAAGCGATGATCGAAGCCTTCCGGCAAGGAGAGGATATTCATGCTCGCACAGCCAAGGAGATTTTTCATCTAGATTCACTGGATGAAGTGACGCAAGACCACCGGCGCAAAGCTAAGGAAGTAAATTTTGGTATTCCTTATGGATTAAGTGCCTATGGACTTGCCCAAAATCTTGGAATCGAAAATAGTGAGGGTAAGGAGATGATTGATGAGTACTTTAATCGCTTTCCTAATATCCAGAACTATATTACAGAGACCCAAGTATTTGCAAAAGAGCATGGGTATGTAAAAACTCTGCTTGGCAGAAGAAGATATATCCCGGATATCAATTCGAGTAACTGGACGAAAAGAGGTTTTGCAGAACGAGTTGCCATCAATATGCCTATTCAAGGAACTGCGGCAGATATTATTAAGCTGGCGATGATTCATATTCATAACTGGCTACAATCCAACAACAAAAAAAGCCGGATGCTTTTACAGGTTCATGATGAATTGATTTTTGAAATCCATGAAAGCGAACTGGACGAGGTGCCAGCTAAAATTGAAGCGTTAATGGAAGGGGCTTTCGCAATGGATGTGCCACTAAAAGTAGAAGCCGGGATTGGAGATAATTGGTTAGAGGCGCATTAGGACTTTAGTCATTCCGAACTTGTTTCGGAATCTTATGAATTAGCTTTGATTTGCTTAATAGGTAACACTCTTTAATGGGCTCTATAAAGATCCTGAATCAAGTTCAGGATGACTTATCCTTGGTTTTTATTGTCATTATCCATCAATTCATCCGTAAAGTGAGCTCTCCGTTTTCCCTTACTAAACTTCTCAGCATTATAGGCAGCGGTTCCGCCTTTTGGGACGGATAGGCTTCTCCATGCATCTCCCTTTTTCATTCTCCCGATGTATACAATCTGACCAATGTGATAGGAATAGTGAGCAAGTTGCCGGTTGATTGCCTCAGGTATTGTGTGCCCCATATTCCGGATGTAAACGAGCTGATCAAAGTGCTCTTCATGGACAGAATTAATGGCAGCAAATAAACACGTCCAGCCTTCATCCCATTTTTCCATCATTTCTCCTCTTGTGGTGATGTCTGCCTCAAACTCGGTGTCGCGGTTTCTCCATTCTTTTTCACCATCAGTAGTGAGGAAGTCCGTCCAACGGGAAAGCATATTTCCCCATAAATGCTTCACGATAATGGCAATGGAATTACTTTCCGGGTTATACTCCCAGAACAGGTCTTCATCTTCTAATTGGTCAAAAGTTCGTTCACCAAGCAACTTGTAGTACTCGAATTGTTTTCGGACGCTTTCAAGGTAGTTCTCAATCATAATCGAGTATACTAAACAGAGGAATGACTGGAAAGTTCCTGTTGTTCAGTAAGCATGATTTCTACAGAATATGATATTGTAGTTATTGGATCTGGAATGGGAGGGATGAGCGCAGCAGCGCTATTATCCAATGCAGGGTATAAGATATTAATCCTGGAAGCAGCACTCCATCCCGGAGGGTGTAGTTCGTCCTATCCGAGAAAGGGGTATATCTTTGAATCAGGAGCGACAACACTAATTGGCTTTGATGAAAATCAGCCGCTTTGGTATTTGGAAAAAGAAACGGGGTTAAAGATCCCACGAAAAGAGTTAAGCCCCTCAATGAGTATTAATTTAGATGGAGAGCGGATCACTCGTTTCAAAAACCGGGAAAAATGGATTGAGGAAGCTATTCGAGTATTTGGAAATCCAGATGGACAAAGAAGATTTTGGGAGCTGGCATTTTCTTTATCTGACATAGTTTGGAGAGTTTCGTTAAAGAACACCTTCTTCCCCCCTAAAAGTATAAGTGATTGGATTAGTCTTTTTACTTCAAATAATCCATTAGATGTTTGGGTACTCAAATATGCATTCAAATCTGTAAATCAATTAGCAGAACACTTAGAGGTAGCAACTCCTAAATTTCTTCGTTTTTTAGATGAGCAACTGATGATTACTGCCCAGGCTAATTCTATGGATACCCCATTTTTGTTCGGGGCTCCGGGACTCACTTACACGAATTATTCCAATTACTACGTTCCAGGAGGATTAATAGAGATGATTTATTCAATTCGTGATTTTGTGGAACAGAAAGGTGGAAAGCTACATACTAAAGAAGCAGTCACTGGAATCGAACAGGAAGGAGAAGAGTATATCGTTAAAACCAAGAAAGGAAATAGTTATAAAGTCCCAATTGTGGTGTCTAATCTTCCAATTTGGAATATGTCTGAACTTAGTTTAGGTGAGGTGAAATCTTATTTCGAAAAAGAATCCCAAGAATATGATAAAGCATGGGGAGCAATTACCCTAGGTATCGTAACTACTGATACCTATCCTCAAAACATGGAGCTGCATCATCAAATTCACCTCTCAAATGAAGAGACAGTTCCATTTACCAACTCAGAATCTGTCTTTGTATCAATGTCTCAAAAAGGTGATGAAAAGAGAGCACCAAATGGAAATCGAACACTTAATGTCTCTTGTCATGCTAATCCTGAGTATTGGTTTTCAATGAATGGAACATATGATTTGAATAAAGAAGAAGTACAAAAGTTTATTCTTCAGTTACTTTCAGAAAGACTTCCGGGTTTTAAGGAATCGGAACTAAAATTAATTCATACAGCTACTCCGGTAACCTGGGAGAATTGGGTATACCGAAAAAAAGGCAGGGTAGGGGGAATCCCTCAAAGCATGGCACGGAGCTTGCTAAAGTGGTCACCGAGCCAAACTCCTTTTCAAGGATTGTATTTGGTTGGCGACACTACCTATCCAGGGCAGGGAATTCCTGGCGTAACTTTAAGTGGTATAAACGTATATTCCCGCATTGTAAAAAATTATTCCTAAACAGTAATTTCTTGGATCAGTTTCAACCTAATACCCGGTTTTCGGTATTCCCACCAGCAGTAAAATACCTTCTTATATGGAATGGTATTTTCTTTTTTGCGACTACAAGTATATATGGTGGATGGACTCCTATAGGAGCAATGTTTTCTAATTTGTTAGTACTCCAACCTGTTGGTGATGGCTTCATGCCTTGGCAGCTTGTTACGTATATGTTTCTCCATGCCGATATGAGCCATATATTCTTTAATCTTTTTGCTCTCTGGATATTTGGCCAATCTCTTGAAAATTTATGGGGTACTAGAAGATTTTTGATGTACTATTTTCTAACAGGTATTGGAGCTGGAATTATACATTTAATTTTTTCCGGAGCGGCTACAATTGGAGCTTCTGGGGCAGTATTTGGAATATTATTGGGTTTTGGTATGATGTTTCCGGATCGCTACATCATACTTTTATTTCCTCCAATTCCGATTAAGGCAAAATATTTTGTTGGAATTTATGGAGTGATTGAGTTGTTCTCAGGATTGTCTCGGGTAGAAAGTGGAGTAGCTCATTTTGCTCACCTGGGTGGTTTGGTGATTGGATTTATCCTTATCAAAATTTGGAAAATTAAAAAACCGATGCATTACTAGGAGTGAAATAGATAAGAAGAAAGATGGCTAATAACTCGTTTGGATATAGTGTTAAGAGGGGCTTTGCAGCAATGCCAGATGCATTGAGGGTTATTATACTTTTGAATGCTGGAGTACTTGTTGCACAGTTAGCAACATTCTCTTTATTTGGAGTCGACCTAGCAGAGTATTTGGGGCTTAATACAGATGCTTTAGTTACCATTACGCAGCCTTGGAGAATACTGACTTATATGTTTCTTCATTCAATGGAGAATCTGTTCCACTTTGTCTTCAATATGCTCTGGTTGTGGTGGATGGGTCGCCCGGTTGAAGAGAGGCTAGGTTCCAGAAGTTTTCTCACTATTTATTTGGGAGCCGGTCTAGCTGGCGCTTTAGTTGATGTAGTAGTCAGTTTTGCCGCAGAATCAACATTAGTAATAGGAGCATCCGGAGCAGTATTTGGAGTTATGGTTGCCTTCGCTATGCTTTTCCCAAGAACCCCGATAATGTTGTTTCTTCTTCCACCAATTGAAGCTCGTTTTGTAGTAGGAGGATTAATAGCACTGGATATTATTTTCTTGAACAGTGGAGGACAAGTTGCCAGAATTGTGCATTTAGGGGGAGCATTAGGCGGTTATTTACTTATGAGAGCGCATGCAAATGGGTTTGATTTAAGCCTTATTCCCCGATATTTCGAATATCTATTCCGAAAAATTAAACCTACACCGTCTGCGTCAAAGCCAAAGACAAGAAACAAAAAAATGAGCATTGTCAGCGATGCAAATATTGTTGAGGAAATAGACCAAAGTGAGCTGGATGAGATACTGGAAAAAATTTCAAAAAAGGGATATGACTCACTTACAAAAGAAGAAAAAAGAAAACTATTTGAACTAAGTAAAAAGGATTAGGGCGATAGAATGTTTGGAATAGAAAGAAAAGAGACCATTAAAGTTATGGTAGGGGATGTCGCAATTGGAGGAGGAACTCCAATTGTTGTTCAGTCTATGACTAATACGGATACCGCTGATGTTGATGAAACAGTTGATCAAATTGATCACCTACACCTTGCTGGTTCTGAGCTGGTTCGTATTACAGTTAATAATGACGCTGCAGCTAAAGCTGTACCTTACATTAAAGAAAAGCTTATTAACAGAGGGGTTACAGTTCCCCTAATTGGAGATTTTCACTACAACGGACATGTGTTATTAACAAAATATCCGGAGATGGCTGAATCTCTAGCTAAATACCGGATTAACCCAGGGAATACTGGTACCAAGACAAGGGATAAAAACTTTGCGACAATTGTTGAGCAAGCAATTAAATATGACAAGCCAGTTCGGATTGGGGTGAACTGGGGGTCACTAGACCAGCAGCTTCTTGCCGAAAAAATGGATGCGAATAACCAGCTTTCTTTACCAAAGTCTGCAAAAGAGGTGATGTTCGATACCATGATAGAAAGTGCAAGAAGGTCTTCAGAAATAGCAGAGGATGTTGGCCTTGCTTCCAATAAGATTATCATTAGCTGTAAAATGTCCGGGGTTCAGGATGTAATTGAAGTATATACTCGAATGTCTGAAGTAGTTCCTTATCCTCTTCATGTTGGACTTACAGAAGCAGGAATGGGAATGAAGGGGATGGTAGCAAGTTCAGCCGCTTTATCCGTAATTCTTCAGCAAGGCATTGGTGATACGATTCGGGTTTCTCTTACTCCTCAACCAGGTGCCGATCGAGCTTTGGAGGTTCAGGTAGCACAACAAATTCTTCAGTCACTAAAAATTAGAAGCTTCCTTCCTCAAGTTACTTCATGCCCAGGGTGTGGAAGAACAAAGAGTACTTATTTCCAAGAATTGGCGGAAGAGATTCAAGACTATATCAAAGAATCTATGCCTGTGTGGAAGGACATTTATTCCGGTGTAGAAGAAATGGACGTTGCAGTGATGGGATGTGTAGTGAATGGCCCAGGTGAATCAAGAGCTGCCAATATTGGAATTTCACTGCCCGGAACATTTGAAGAACCGAAAGCTCCGGTGTATATAGATGGAGAACATTCCACTACTTTGAAAGGGGATAACATCGGAGGAGAATTCCGAAAAATACTAAATGACTACATCTCGACTACCTATTCAAAAAAATAAAAAACGACTAGGTTTAATCGTGCGCAAAATTTGACCCTTCTTACATTAGAAATGTAACCCCTTACATTTATTCCATTTATTTTATGAACTAGTTTTTGAGGTCGTTTGTACACTTTAAAAGCCCTTTCGCACATTAAATAATTTTATAACAATAATATAAATTATAAAGAATTGTTTTATATATGCTTTGAAAGTATTAAGATTTTATAAAAAAAAAGCGGAAAAGCATTGAAAAAATGTAAGCGCTTTCATTATTTTTGTGTGCGGAATAAAAACTATGCAAATACAGCTTTTCAAAACTAACAAAGTCTTGCGAGCGACATGCCTAATTGTCGCCTTGTTGTATTTAGCTAATTGCCAATCTCAAGTTCAGGAAACAGAAGATCTGTTAGCATCTATCAATGAGTTAGATATCAATATTGACCATTTTGAAAATGCTTACAAAGAATACTATTACAGAACAGGTCAAGTGCTTAATCCAGATATCTCAACAAAAAAGGCAATTCTTGATGCGGAATTCGATACCTACGTATTGGCAACATATGCAGAGGATTTAGAAATCCACAAGTCTGATGAAGCTATTGTCGAAAAGCAGAGAATTGAGCGACGTGTTCTGAATGAAGAATACCTTAACCAGATAATTCTGAGTGGAATCGAGGTATCTGATCAGGAATTACAAGAATATTTTTTGAGATTTAATACGCAAATCCGTGCGTCTCATATTTATGCTCAGACTGAAGCAGGGATTCTGGAATTCAAGGATAGATTGGATAATGGGGAAACTTTTGATGATCTGGCCAAAGAAGCATTCAGGAATGAGTATCTCTCTGAAAACGGGGGAGATATTGGATGGTTTACAACCGATGAGTTAGATATAGCTTTTGAAAACTCAGCATTCGGGTTACAAATCGGAGAGGTTTCTGAACCAGTAAAAACTGTTCAGGGCTATAGTTTAATTAAAGTGACCGATCGAGTAAGTAAACCCATCATCACTGAGTATGAGTTCAACCAGAAGAGAGCCCAGCTGGGTACTTATGTGCTCAAGAAGAAAAGAGAACTCAAAACCCGCGAGCATTTAGATCAATTTATTAATGGCTTACAGTTTGATTTACAGGTGGATGAATTATGGGAAAATGTAAATCAAAATCTTATTGGCTTTAGAAATAGGGATATCGAGTTTGTTAGCAATTTACCAAGGGGTTCAAGGGTATTGGCTACTTATGGGGATATTGAATTTACCAGCTCTGATTTTATTGAAGAGCTAACTATAAGTTCAGACCAGGTAGTTGGATTCGTAGTAGATGAATCGAGTTTCAAAGAGTTTTTTACGGGGCTTGCTTACCGAAACTATTTATATAAGGAATCAATTTCGAACGGTTTAGCAGAACAAGAATTAGTTTCAGAGTCAATTAATGAGACATATTATCATTATTTATCAAGGGAAGCTGAAAACGCTCTTCGTGATCAAATTTCAAATACTCCTGCTGAGCTGTATAATGAATTCTTAGCCAATCGAAGCAATTTCATAAAGCCTTTAGAAGCCAATTTTGCCAGGGTAGTTGTAAGGAGCAAAGAAGAAGCTGAGCGAGTCAGAAATTTGATTCTCTCAGGGACAGATTTCTCAGAAGTGGTAGATAAATACACCGTTAATAATGAAGATCGATTTACTAATGGTGAACTTGGGTTGGCTAGTATCAAAGAGTTTGGCTACCTGGAGCTTCAACTTTCTAAATTGGAAGTAGGAGATATTTCGGAAGTGATTCAGTACCAGGAAAATGAATTCCATATTTATAAATGCCTCTATAGGGTAGAATCTAAAGCACTGATTTTTTCTGAAGCGTCATCTTATGTTGACGATTTCCTCACAAAGAAGAAACTAAAAGAGCTTAGGTCTGAAACCATTTCTGACGTAAAGAAAAAGCACAACGCTTTTATCGATTTAAAAAAACTTGAAGAACTTATTATCCAAATTTGATCAACGTTTATGAAGAAGATTCTTAAATCAGCGTTCATTTTAATATTCGGGTTAATTTGCTTTGATGCATACGCCCAATCAGGAAAAATCCAGGGCAAACTAATAGATGCAGACACAAAAGAACCCCTTATTGGCGCAACAGTTGGTATTCAGGGTACAACAAAAGGGGCAATTACTGATATTGATGGTAATTATTTGATGTTAAATGTTGCTCCGGGTACATATATCATCGAAGCGAGATATATCGGTTACGCAACAGTGGTTGTACAGGAAGTAATTGTAAGAACTGATTTAACAACTACACAGGATTTTGAGCTAGCTCCTGAATCATTCGAAGGGGAAGAGCTGGTTGTTGTAGCCGAACGTCAAACTGTAATTAAGGATATTACCAGTTCTGAAGCCCGGGTAAGCAGTGATGAAATTGAAAAATTACCTGTACAGGAAGTCACCGATGTAATTCAGCTTCAGGCTGGGGTAAATGTAGGCAACGATGGTGGGATTCATATAAGGGGTGGAAGAACATCAGAAGTTTCTTATGTCGTTGATGGGATTAGGGTTACCGATGATTATGATGGTAGCAATGGTATCAGACTTGAAAACGAATCCATACAGGAGCTTCAGGTAATTTCAGGTTCATTTAATGCAGAACATGGACAGGCTCTCTCTGGTGTTGTGAATGTTGTTACCAAATCCGGAGGTAATAAGTACGATGCTTCTGTTCGTGCCTGGAGTGGTGGATATTTAGCTACTAACAAACCTGAACTATACGATGGTATTGGTACTAGCCTAGACAGTTTCAATCCTTTACGAATGTATAATTTCAGTGCTTCTGTATCAGGACCTATTATAAAAGACAAGCTTACCTTCTTTGCAACTACGCGAAGTTTCCTGAATGAAGGGTACCTAACAGGACGAAACCTGTATTCATCACATGGTAAATATGTTGATCGTGTACCTTTAGATACGGATCTGGATACTTACCGAACATTATATAATGAAAGAGTAGATCTTAACCTGCCCTGGTATTCAATTGATACAGTTACTGTTGAGGGGGTTGATCTCCTTGAAATCCGTGATGATGGAACACGAGATAGCTCATTAGTTGATATGACTAAATTTGAAACATTGAGTTTTCAGGGTAATCTCGAATACAAATTTTCGAACACGCTAAAGTTCAACCTGATCGGGTCTATTGCTACTGAAGAAAGTGGTGGGTATGGGTATAACAGCAGGTTTGTTCCTACTGGTCAGAACAATAATTTCAGAGATAACTATTCGATAAACTTTAAGACGACTATAACTCCATCTGCTTATACCTTCCTTACTGTTAACATTGCAAACCGCTATAATGAGTTCAATAGTTATTTGTATGAAGATCCCTGGGATCCAAGGTATTTCAACTATGATAACCTTTCAGATCCTCTTTTTGGTACACCAAATATTTTATACGGGAACCAAATTCCTAATGCTGGGCAATTTGCTACATATGGAACTAATAATAGTCGGTTCTTCAGATCTACCAATAGCTATATTGCAAAGGCAGAACTATCAAGCCAGCTAAATAACCACCACTTTATCAAGGCGGGTGTAAGTGCTCAGTTTGATGAGATCAAATTTGAAAGCGTAAGCTTGATTCCATTAATTGATGAAGGAGTAAACTTTCCTGAAGGCACCCCGGATGAATTAAGAGTGGTTTGTGCCGATGTAGATAATCAATATCCTTGCCTTGAACTTGGCTTCCCAGAGGTCAATACACCTGGCTATCAGAAGTATTCTGAAAACCCGATTAACCTCAGTGCATACATCCAGGATAAGATCGAATATGATAACCTCATCATTAATGTTGGTTTGCGATTCGATTACTTCGATCCAAATACAGAGATTCCTGCTGACCCGGAAGATCCAGATATCTTTTTCCCTACTAAAACAGAAAATCAGTACACAGATTTAAACGGAAACGGACAGCAAGATGATAATGAGCCTTCTCTAACAGTTGAAGACAGAGCTCAATATTGGTGGAAAGACGCTTCTGTTAAATATCAGCTTAGTCCGCGTATTGGTGTGGCTTATCCTATTAATGATGGAGGGGTAATCTACTTCTCCTATGGTTATTTCTTTCAGATGCCTTCCTATGAAAGATTATATACGAATAGCCAGATTTTCCTTACTCAGGGTGGGGGAGATCAAGGACTTTTTGGTAATCCGGATCTTAAACCAGAACGTTCGATTCAGTACGAATTAGGTCTTAAACAAGAAATCTTTGAGGGAACAGCTATTGAATGGACAGGATACTATAAAGATACTCGGGACTATGTTTCCAGTCGCCCTCAGGTTACAGGAAGTGAATCCATTAATTATGGTATTTACTTCAACCGTGATTATTCCAAGTCTCTCGGTATGACTTTCGCTTTCAATCAATTCGTAAGTTCACGATTTAACTTTGGTTTAGATTATACTTTTGGGGTAGTGGAGGGTAGTAACTCTGACCCTAACGCTGAATACTTTAACATTAGAGGACAGGGTGGAGTTATTGATTCAACAAGCCAAGAAGTGTCACTCACAAAGATTGTACAACCGCTTGATTGGGATAGAACGCATATCTTAAATGGTTCTATGTTTTATACCGGGAATAATTGGGGAGCAAACCTGTTAGCCAGATTTAATTCAGGAACGCCTTATACACCCGCAACAAACATCCCGGGTGTTACTGTTGGTGAGGTTGCTTCGAACAGAAATCTTAGAAATACTGCTCGTCTACCATCCAGGTTTACTATTGACTTGAATGCGTACAAGAATTTCCAGATCGGGAATAACACAATGCAGGTTTTCCTAAATGTATATAACCTGCTTGATACAAAAATTGTGAATGGTGTATATGCCGATTCCGGTCTGCCTACAAGGCCACTTCCGGCAAGTATCATTGAAGATGCGCACCCTGATTTTTATAACGACCCAACTTTCTATGCTGAACCGAGAAGAGTTCAATTTGGACTACAGCTATCTTTTTAAGCCATGAATAATAAATTTATGAGAAAAAGTTTTTTAACCGTATTTGTTCTTCTTTTAGGAGCCCATCAACTAACCGCTCAGGACTATGTGCCTAGTGAAGAGCGTTCGTCATTCGAGAGACGTAAAACATCCATTATGGATGGGAACTTATTAAGAGCTACCTATCACAACACAGGGCACGCAGGAAGAAGAAACAACACAAGTCTTGATGAGCTTCTGTTCGAGTACCCAAGAAATACGAATCGTGAGTACATGTATTTCATGAGTGTAATGTTTGGTACAGAAGTACCAGATCAATCTACTGCTGATGAAGACGATGTTTTTCCGATAGTGGATGTAGCTGCGTATAAAACCAGCCGTGATGGTAGAACCAACTGGTCTTTAAACCCAATTGTAGGATATGTTAGAGACGATTCGGATGAAATTGCACGAAGTGACCGTGGTCCTACCTCTCCATTAGGAAATACATGGCCTGATAGCTGGCCGGATAAGTTTGAAGATGGTGGTGATGGATGGGCTGGTTCCTGGAATGGATTTTTCGGGCGAGATCAGTTTAACGCCGACGTGGAGTTTTATTACAAAGCAGGCGATGATACCTATGTTCGTTACCTAAGCAGATTTCAACCAGATGAGACAGATCCAACTCGTGGAGGTTTGGGAATTATTCTTGATACAAGAATTTTGGCTTGGTCTCAAACACTGGTAAATGCTACTCACTTTAATCTTTTTGAAATTAAAAACGATGGTAGCTTCGATTACCCAAGAATGGCCTTTGGCCTTTGGATTGCCGATTTCGTTGCAGGAGGTGGGCCGACGGATGAGCCGATCTTTGATAATATACGTTCCATCGCCTACCTCACAGATACAGACAGAGAAAGTGGAGGTAATGCTTTTGATGGTGGATTAATTGGAGAGATGGGTCTAAAATTCCTTGAAACTCCAGGAAACGCCATCGATGGTATTGATAATGATGGGGACAGTGATTTCTATAATCCGCTACCTGTACCAGCTCCGCAACAAAGTTTTTACGATTCTGATAATCAGGATTTATTTACTCCTCTTCTGACCTCTTCAGGAGGCTTTTATGCTTATGAGGCTTTAAGAGATTCAGTTATACCTCCATTCCAGGCAACCGATTTTGATCCAAGAACGATTAATATTGGTGATAAGATTGTACTGATTCAGGATGATAACAGCCGCGTTGTTGCAACCTATGATGGAAGTCCATTTGTAACTCAGGGTATAACATACGATTTCGAAGGGGCAGCCAGTTTTGATGTTCTTGAGGATATCTTACCCCAAACGGATGAAAATTTTGGTATCCATATTGATGGACTTGATAATGACTTCGATGGACTAATTGATGAGAACGTTCCGAATCACCTTACGAAGACAACCTTCATCAATAATGTGTCGGTAACTAAAGCAGTTCGCTTTATCAATTATATGTATTTCGAAGTAGGGGATACCTTACAGAGCGGATTGATTGTACCTAGTCAAACCATAAGAGATCGAGTACTCAATGACGCTCCTTTTGCTAGCATCGTTAATGATCAATATGGAGGACGTCTGCAAAACTTTGCTACTAGTGCTCCTATGATTGATGAAGCAAGAGACGATTTCTTCGATAATGATAACGACTGGAATGAGCTAATTGATGACGTTGGTATTCAGGGTGATCCTGAGACATTTAGCGTAGGACAGGGTGATGGCTTCCCTACATCTGGTGCCGGTACTTCATTCCCAGGTGAATCCAGCATAGATAAAACAGATGTAAGTGAAACAGATCTCCTTGGAGTATCCAGGGTTACTATTTTTGATGCTGGGGCTTTACAGGTTGATCAAGACGCTAATATCTGGCTTTCCTATCTGATTCCGGGCACTTTCCAGGAAGATGTAGGAACTGATTCGGATATTTTTGTTTCTTCAGGTTTATTCCCATTGGCGCAAGGTGCAACAGAGCGATTTGCGGTAGCAATTACAGCAGCTCAGCTTAATCAAAGTGCTCAGGCTGACAGAGATCGAGTAAATCTTAATCTCGAAAATGCAACTACTGCTTATGAAGCGGATTACCAGTTTGCAGTAGCACCAACTCCACCAATTTTATCTGCAGTACCTTCTGATGGTAAAGTGACACTATACTGGGATGCAAGTTCTGAACAGTCTTTCGACAGATATATCAATCTGCAAACAGGAGATGGTTTTGACTTCGAAGGCTATAAGATTTACAGAACTACGGATGTTTCCTTCCAGGATATTTTCACTATTACCGATGGACTTGGAGCTCCTCTTTATCTTCAACCAATAGCTATTATTGATAAAAATAATGGTATCTCAGGTTTCCATCCGGTTTCTGAAAATGGAACTCAGTTTAATCTTGGAAGTGATACCGGCTTAACCCGCTTTTTCGAAGACACTGAGGTAATTAACGGTCGTAAGTATTATTACGCGGTTACAGCTTATGATAGAGGTTTTGAAAGTGCAGGTATCAGTCCTTCTGAATCTCCGGTACAAATTTCATTGAATCCTGACGGTTCTGTTACTTTTGGACAAAACGTTGTTGAAGTACGTCCTTCCAGAGAAGTTGCAGGTTACATCAGCCCTGAAAATCCGCTGGCAGGTCTCGCTTCTGGGGCACCAGGTGGTACTGTGCAAGTAGAGATTATTGATCCAGGAGCATTACTAGCAGATAACCTCTATGACGTTGTTTTCGAGGATACATTGGTAAGTGGTGGTAGCGATCCTGACACGATCAAGACAAAGAACTTCTCTCTAAGAAATATTACCTCTGGTACTCCCGATACATTGATTTCCAGATCAACAGATTTCAACGGTCAAAACAATCCAAATACAGAAGGCTTCACGATTACGGTTGAAAACATCGATGAATTCCAGTTGAATGAGGACCTATCTGGCTGGTCATTTGATCATGCCTTACCTCCTCACCCATTTGTATTTGGAATACAGGGAGCTCCAAAAGTTTCGGATTATGAGATCATTATAGGAGATAATGTTGGTTTTGGTCAGTCTATTGAAGCGAATATTGAGGTATCACCTGGTACTTTTGAGCTCCTGCCGTCAATACAAACAAACTTCAAGGTGTTCAATACCTTTACTGAAGAAGAGATTAACTACGCGTTTTTTGACCTAAATAATCCTGCTTCTGCACAGCAACGTTGTAATCCAACATTTTTCCCACCTGATAACTATACCTTCCCCGATCCGGGGCAATTATCCGCAGTTTCAGGGTTTAGCGGAAGGTGTTCAGATATAATTTATTTCATCGAGGACTACCGTGGAATTGAAGATACCACAACGTTTAGAATCAGTATGTCTGCTCAGAATGTAGATGGAGCACTTGTTTCTGTTCATCCTCAACCAGGAGATACCCTAGCTCTATTTACTACCAAGCCATTTACTCAATTCGACCGTTTTGTGTTTAGGTTTGATGAAAATAATATTCCTCAGGTAAATGCTGATACTGCTCGATCTGAGTTGGATGATATTTTAGTGATTCCTAATCCGTACAAAGTCACTAATGTATTTGAAGCTTCTACTACTCCAACAAATCTACAGCAAAACAGGGAGCTGCATTTTACAGGAATACCGGCGCCTTCTAAGCTTCGAATTTTTACAGCATCGGGAGTTCTTGTCAGAGAAATTGATATACAAGAAAGTGATTTAACCAGCCAGTATGGTGGATCATATATCTGGAACATGCTTACCAAAGACAACCTGGAAATCTCTTATGGTATCTATTTATATCATATCGAAGCTCCGGGAATAGGTGAAAAGGTTGGAAAATTTGCGGTTATAAAATGATTATGAATATGAAAAGAACATCGATACTTCTTTTTTCAATTGTCAGTCTGCTAATAAGTGCAGATGTAGAGGCACAACTAAGTAAAGTTGGTACCACGGCAGCTGAATTTCTTAGAGTTCCAGTAGGGGCTAGAGCATCTGCAATGAGTGCATATGCTTCAACCGTAAATGATCCATCTTCCATGGTCTTAAATCCGGCTGGGCTCGCTGATGTTGATGGAAATGAGGTATTGGTTGAATTCACTGACTGGTACCTTGATATCAACCATACTTATTTGGGAGTAGCGATTCCTACCAAAAATGCGGGGGTTGCCGGAGTGCATGTTCTTGCAATGAATTATGGGGAATTCGAGGAAACCACTGCCGAAGCTCAAGGCCTTACAGGAAGAACCTTTGACGCTTATTCCGTTTCTTTCGGTGTTTCTTATGCTCAATATTTGCTACCTCAATTTACAATAGGTGGAACAGCAAAAGTTGTGTATGAAAAAATTGCGAATAGCACCGCTTCAACAGTCGCATTTGATGTTGGGACTATGTACGATACACCCTTTTACGGAGTAAGACTTGGTGTTAGTATTACAAATTTTGGATCAAAGCTTCAGATGCAGGGCAACGACCTTATTATTAGTTCTGATCCTGACGAGACTCAGGATGGGAATTATGAGCCAGATGCAAATTTATCAACCGATTCATTTGACCTCCCGTTGATGCTTAAAGTAGGATTAGCGTGGGATGCAGTAACTTCAGAGGATTTAAGGCTCACACTTTCAGTTGATGGAAACAATCCAACAAATAATGTTCAAAGTTTAAGTGTAGGTGGAGAACTTGGTTTGATGAAAGATCAAATCCAACTACGCGGAGGCCTTCCATATTTGGGTCAAGATGATGCAACGGAGAAATTTAACGCAGGTCTTGGATTCAAATACGAAGTAAGTGAATCACTAAAACTTGGCTTTAATTATACCTACCATGGTTACCGATACCTTGGGGATGTAAACAAACTAAGTGTTCAAATTTTCTTTTAACCTAAACCATAACCTTTAATCAAAAGGTGTATTAAACATGACTAAAGCTACAAAGTTGTTGATGTCGCTAGCAGTATTTAGTTTTCTATTTGCTTCAGCAGCATCGGCACAAGATGTAACGAAAATTCGTGACGCTAGAGTTATGGAAGGAGATACCGTTACCATCGAAGGTGTGATCAACACACCCGACTATGGATTCAGCAACGGACAATTCTTTCTACAAGATTCTACGGCAGGGATTAACGTATTCTATGATGATGTAGGTGGATCTCAAGCTATGGATCACGCTTCATTCACAGGATGGTCGCAAGGGGATACCGTATCTATCACAGGTACGATTGACTCTTTCAGCGATCAAATCCAAATCTTACCAGATACCGTAATCATTTTAGGTGCAGGTACAACTCGTCCCGCACCAGTATGGATTGCTCCTGAAGACCTATTAACTGGTTCAGAGTATCAAGGTATGATTGTTAAAATTTCAGATGTAACCTTAGCTGATGGCGAAGAATGGCCTGAAGATGCACAAACAAGCTCTGGAGTAAATGTAGACGTTGTTGTTGGTGATAGTGCTTTTGTACTAAGAATCGACAGAGATGAATCATACTTTGATGGAGCTCCTGCACCAACCGAAAGATTCAACCTGATTGGTGTAATGGCTCGAAATAACGATGATGTTCAAATCTGGCCTTTCGACAGTACCGATGTAGCAAATATTGTACAGGTTACATTTAATGTGAATACCTCTACGCTTCAGGATACCCTGATGGAAGATGGTTACATAGGAGTGTTCGGTGGAACTTATGGTCCTACAGGTGCTGGAAACCCATACCTTGGACAAACAATCGACTGGAACAACAGCACTGACTTGGTTGCTGATAACGATGGTGGCGACTATTGGACAGTAAGTTTCGATATGGCAGCTGGTGACGGAATCAATTACAAATTCTGGGCCGGAGTTGATGGAAGTACTCCATTAATTAACGGAAGCGAGCAAGGATGGGAAAGCGGAGATAATAACAACTTCGAACTTCCCTGGAATGCTGCAGCCGATACTGTGGTACCTATGCAGTGGTATGAAACTCGTGAAGCTCCATTTACTTCTGATGACGATAGTGTAACTATCTACTTCCGTGTAAATGTTGGTGCACAGGTTCAAACCGGAGATTTCGATCCTGAAACCGATCAGGTTGGAATGCGTGGTACTCCTAACTTCTTCGATAACCCAGATGACTGGAGTTCTTCAGGAACTTACCTTGAAAATCTAGGTGGTGCAGGAGACAATTTATTCTATGGTGGATACCACAGAATGCAAAAAGATTCCCTTGCTAATCTTGATGGAAACATCGAATACAAATTTGTATTGGAAGCTGAAGATGGAACAGTTACCTGGGAAGATGGTAACAATACTGTTATTGCTCCTCCAAGTAGCGATTCTACTACTTTCTGGAAGTTCTTTAGTGGTATACCTCCAACTAACGCTGTAATTGTTAATACCGAACTTAACTTCGAAGTTAACGTTGGTATTCTTGAAGGTCTTGGATTCTTCAATGCTTCATTCGATACCGTGTTTGTACGTGGTACTTTTAATGGATGGAGTGAAGACAATCAGATGTCATTTAGCGATGTATCTGGTAACTATGAAGGACAAAACATTCCATTTACAGGTGCTGATGGGGCCGAAGTAAAATACAAGTACTATATCAAATGGGACGCAGCCAGAGATGACGAAGAAAGTGACTTGTATTTGCCAGGTATAACTCATGATCAGTCTGGTTGGGAAGAGCCTGGTGTAACAGGTGGTGCTGACCGTGCATTTAACATTGTTAATGCTACTGAGCAAGAAAACAGAGTTGAATCATACAACGGTGTTGCTGCTCAGGCACTAATGACTGCTAATAATGTTGACGGTGGTTCAATTACTGTGACTTTCAGTGTGGACATGAGTGCTGCTACTGAAAATGTTGCACAACCATTCCTACCTGAGTCTGATTCAGTATTCCTATTTGTTGATACTCCTTTCTTTGCCCTAACCAACGACATTACTGTTCCTGGTGATAACGGCGAGAACTTTATCACTGCTAGTGATGAAGAAAGAGAAAGACTAAGATTTACTGACGAAGATGGAGATATGGTTTATGAACTAGACCTTACTCTTGTTCTTCCAACGTTAAACCACATTGGATTTAGAATCGCCTATGGTGAGCCTACTTCCGAGACTGGAAGCTTATTTGCTAACGGTGGTGGCTTCGATGCTGGTAGAAGATATTACCAGTACGTACAGCCAATCGTGGTTGAAGATGGAGATGATTTCGATGACCTTCCAGATGTAAGCTGGCCTGCAACATATGCAATGCCACAACTTACCTGGACTGAAAGTGATCTGCCTTGGGATCTTCCACCAGATTACTCTGAGATCTCTACAAACAACGAAACTGAAGAGTCGGTTGCTACATTCAGATTAGAGCAAAACTATCCGAATCCATTCAACCCAACTACTAATATTAGTTTCAACCTGCCTAATGCAGCTGATGTAAACCTTACTGTTTACAACCTATTAGGCCAGAGAGTGGCTACGCTCATTGATGGTAGATCAATGACCAGCGGTGTTCATACCGTTGCTTTTGATGCTCAGGCTCTTTCTTCAGGTGTATACATTTATCGCCTTGAAGCTGGAAGCTTTGTAAGCAACAAGAGAATGACACTTATCAAATAATTAAATACTTAATAAGTCTTTTCTCGCAGGTGTCTTGACCGACACCTGCGTATTCACTCTTTTATATTTTCAGTGGCATCAACTATATATGATATTGCAGAACAAGCCGGAGTTAGCATAGCTACTGTGTCCAGGGTATTTAACCATAGTAGTAATGTATCTGAATCTACCCGGCAAAAAGTGATGGCCGTTGCCGAAAAAGTTGGGTATCACCCACAAGCTTATGCACAGGGTTTAGCCAGTAAAAAAAGCAACACCATTATGGTGGTGGTTCCTGTTATCTCAAACTACTTTTTTATGGAAGTGTTGGGGGGGATTCAGGATAAGCTTGGCGAATTAGGCTACGAACTCAACATTTTTAATGTAACTGCTGATGATCATCTATTTGATCAGGTTGAGCATGTCTTAAAACGCCGTTGGGCCGAAGGTTACTTGTTTATATCCATTCATTTAAATGATGATCAATGGAAGCAGCTTACGAAATATAATGTGCCTATTACCCTGGTTGATGAACATTTTGAAGGATTTGATTCTGTTAGTGTCGATAATGTTCAGGGTGCTTACAGAGCTACAAAATGCTTACTGGATAAAGGCTTTCGTAGAGTAGCAATGCTTTCAGCTTTAAAGTCCTCAAAACCAATTCGAGACAGATTGCTAGGTTATAGTAAAGCATTAACAGAACGTGGTTTAGAATTTTGTGAAGAACTTGTCATCTCGGGAGATTCAACATACCGGGATGGTTTTACAGAACGTGGTGGATATGAAGCTATGACGAAAATGCTGGCAATGGATAATATGCCAGATGCATGTTTTTGTGCTTCGGATATCCAGGCAGTTGGCGCCCTTAAAGCCATGAAGGATACAGGCAAAAGTATCCCCATAATAGGGTATGATGATATTGAGCTTTCAGAATACATAGGGTTATCTACCATACGTCAGCCAATGAGAGATATGGGTTTCTATGCTACTCAAAATCTCATCGAGAGAATGAAAAACAAAGATAAAGCCATTTCTCAAACCATCTATTCACCAGAACTTATCCATCGATCTTCAACTATTTGAATAATTTCATCATGAGATCTCTTAAACAATTAGCAATTTTATTTTCAGTAATTGTAATAGCATCACTACCTGCATTAGCTCAGGATTCGGTAGATGTAACATTTCGATATTACCCACCAGATGGTGTGCAAAGGGTGTTATTACCAGGCGAATTCAATGATTTTGGCCCTAACACAGACGGTGTGATTTCACCCACTGCGGTGTCCTTGATGAATCTCAATTTCCCGGAAAATTACTGGTACAAAACTATCCGTCTCGAAGTAGGGGGTGGCGCTTCCACGAACGACGGTGTACTAGGCTACCGGTATAAATTTCACGAGCACCTTAATGCCTCAGGATCATCGTTTAACTGGATAGCTGATCCACTTAATCCTGATATAGCTGTGGAAGGATTTGGTGATTCCTGGTTGGAAATAACACATCCGCTCATCTTTCAGATGCAGCCAGTAAACAATGAGATTTTTCAACTAACTGCACCAGGTTTTTCAGCAACAGTTGCCGGGAAAACAGATGATCCAATTAACGAAGCCAACTCAAAAATTTATGTTAATGGAGAGGAAGCAAGTAGTTTTGAAGGATATTTTGATACTTCATTGCAAATCCTGACCGTGACAGATCTGGAGGATTTAGGAATTGAGCTATTGGAAGGAACCAACGTAGTACGAATTGAGGCTGTTTCCGATAACGGAGATTCAATAACAGATTCTACACAATTTACCTTTATCGGTGAGCCGCAGTCTGTAGATATGGCAAGACCGGACGGCCTTAGAGATGGTATAACCTATGGAGAAGATGGTACCTCTGTGACTCTTTCACTTTTTGCTCCTTATAAAGACAATGCATTCGTAATTGGTGATTTTAACGACTGGACAGTAGACCTCGATTTTCAAATGAATAGAGATTCTATTGATGCAGATAACATTTACTTCTGGAAAGAAATAACGGGACTTACTCCGGGTGAAGAATATGGTTTCCAATATTTGATAGACGGTGAAATCAGGATCACTGATCCTTATTCAGAACTGATTTTGGATGAATTCAACGATCAATTCATATCCGAGGAAACCTTCCCGAATTTAAAAGAATACCCAACGGGTAAAACATCCCAGTTAGTTGGCGTTTTGACACCAGGCAAAGAAGAGTTCCAATGGGAAGTAACTGATTTCGAAAAACCAGCAAACGACGAATTAGTTATTTATGAGCTGTTAGTTCGGGATTTCATTGCCGCGAGGAATTATAAAACCCTATTAGACACTCTGGATTATATATCAAATCTTGGTGTTAACGCGATCGAATTTATGCCTGTTAATGAATTTGATGGTAATGAGAGTTGGGGATATAACCCTGCTTTGCATGGTGCTTTGGACAAATATTACGGTACTCCGGAAGACTTTAAACGCTTTGTTGATGAAGCACATAAACGTGGAATTGCTATCATTTTGGATGTAGTTCTTAATCATTCATTTGGTCAAAACCCGATCGTTAGACTATGGAATGAAGGAGAATTTGGGAACCCAACTTCTGAGAACCCATACTTCAATACTGCTGCAAGACATCCATTTAATGTGGGTTATGATATGAATCATGAGAGTCCATCTACCAGGTACTATTCCAAGAGAATGATGGAATACTGGATAGAAGAATACAAAGTTGATGGATTTCGATTTGACTTAAGTAAAGGCTTCACTCAAACGAATAACCCAGATGATGTTGGAGCCTGGGGGCAATATGATCAGTCCAGAGTAGACATCTGGTTAGACTATTCTTCCTATATCTGGAGCATTGATCCCGATGCCTATATAATCCTTGAACATTTTGCGGATAACAGTGAAGAAACAGTGTTGGCCAATGCAGGTATGATGCTTTGGGGGAATTCCAATCATGAGTATAACGAAGCTACAATGGGGTATAGCTCAAATCTATTTGGAGTACTTTCTGAATCAAGGGGGTTTAATGACAGGCACCTGGTTGGGTTTATGGAAAGTCACGATGAGCAATGGTTAATGTTCAAGAATATTAGTTTTGGAGCATGCGCAAATGCTCCAAGTGGAGGAGATATATGTGCTACTGATCCAGGTGATTACAATGTCAGAGATTTCCCTACGGCATTTGATCGGTTAGAATTGGCCGGTGCCTTCTTTTTTACCCTGCCTGGCCCGAAAATGATCTGGCAGTTTGGAGAATTAGGTTATGGATATGGCGACAACGGTGAACAATGCCTAAATGATTCTGCTGACTGTCCCGATTTTGCTCCCGGAAGAACAGATAATAAACCAGTAAGATGGGATTATTACGAAGATAGTGATAGGAAGGACTTATACGATGCTTGGTCTGAGATTATAAACCTAAGAAGAAGTAGTCCGGTATTTACTAATCCAGACGATACATTTTATGCCCTTTCCGGTGATATTAAGTACCTAAGAATGTTCCACTCTGATTCTGATGTTGTAATTATCGGAAATTTCGGAGTGAGCTCTACGGTTCAGGATGTTGATTTCACTCAAGATGGAACCTGGTATGACTTTTTTGGAGCTACTTCTATTGGTGTAAGTGGAGGACAATCTCAAGTAAGCCTGGGACCTGGTGAGTTTAAGATCTTTACGACCAAGCAATTCAATATGTCTACTTCTAATGAGGAAGAGTTTTCAGAAGGAGATACCCCATCAGATTTCAGGTTGTATCAAAACTATCCGAATCCTTTTAACCCATCTACCAATATCAGGTACGATGTAGCAAGCTCTGGTTCTGTTCAGTTAGATGTTTTTGACATTACAGGACGAAAAGTAGCCGAACTTGTAAACGAAGTGAAAACATCTGGATTATATACTGTTACTTTTAATGCTTCATCACTAAGTAGCGGTATGTATTTCATCAGGCTTCAGGCAGGAAATGTTGTTCAAACTCAAAAAATGACTCTGTTGAAATAAGATGAAAAAAAGCCTGGGTTTTGTACTATTAACATTCCTTCTTTTTGCATGTAATCCTAAGAATAATCTTGATTCTGAAATAGTAGGACTGGCGAGCCCGATCAATCTGGGCTATGAAGAAACAGAGTTAATTCTCGAGGATTTCTTTATAGACGCTTCATTAGTAACAGAAATCATAGCTCCTGAAGGTTTAAAAGCAGGAGCGATAAATGATGGAATAGTTACGCTTTCAGGTTCTCTTGAGAACCCCATTGATGTACTCAAGATCAATGCGAATAATGAGCTGTATACTATTCTTCTAAAAAAATCTGAAAAAGAAGAAGTAGAATTGGTCTTTGACCCTAAAGGACAGCAGTACGAGCTCGTTCAATTAAAAGGGGAAATGAATAACTGGAATCCCGCTTCAACAGTACTCGAAAAAGATGGAGATGTTTGGAAAACCAGCATGCTTATCAATAAAGGCATCTATCAATATCTATTTGTTGTGGATGGCAATGAAGTAATCGATAGTTCTAACCCCAATAGTGTTTCAAACGGACTTGGAGGAAGGAACTCATTGCTAACTGTTGGAAATCAGGACGCTGCCAAACCCATCCTCTCTACCAGTTCTTTTGATGGAAGCGAAGTCAGCCTTAGAGTTCAAGAAGGGGACGATATTGTAATACTATGGCAAAATAAAGAGCTGGATGCTACCCGAAGCGGAGAACTCTTTACCGTTAACTTACCCGAAGAAGCTGTAAGAAAAGACAGAAGCTATTTAAGGGCGTGGGCATATAATTCTAATGGAATATCCAACGATGTATTAGTCCCTATTCAAAATGGAGAGGTAGTTCAGAGCGCAGATCAACTTACCCGTCATGACTATCACACCTGGAATATGTATTTCGTGCTAATTGATCGATTTAAGGACGGAAATGAAGCGAATACAAAGAAAGTAGATGATCCAGATATCCATCCAAAAGCAAATTACTACGGTGGAGATTTTGCCGGCATCACACAAACCATTCAAAGTGGGTATTTCGATAAAATAGGGGTAAACACATTATGGCTTTCCCCCATCACACAAAACCCTGAAACAGCTTATGGCTTGTGGGATAAGGGAGGTGTTGAAACCAAGTTTTCGGGTTATCACGGATACTGGCCCGTTTCATCTTCCAAAACCGATCATCGCTATGGTACGGAAGAAGAGTTTAGAGAACTTCTTGATGTAGCTCATGAAAATGGCATGAATGTGATTCTCGATTATGTTGCAAATCATGTACACGAACTGCACCCGGTCTATCAAAACAATCCTGATTGGGCGACGGATTTATACTTACCTGACGGTCGGTTAAATACAGAACTATGGGATGAGCAACGCCTTACTACCTGGTTTGATGTATTTATGCCATCGCTTGATTTTTCCAATCCTGAGATCATCGAAACAATGACAGACTCAGCTCTTTATTGGGTGAAGGAATTTGATCTGGATGGATTCAGACATGAT
Source organism: Balneola sp. (assembly GCA_003712055.1). NCBI lineage: Bacteria > Pseudomonadati > Balneolota > Balneolia > Balneolales > Balneolaceae > Balneola > Balneola sp. The sequence continues at coordinate 691,517 of RHLJ01000001.1, read as the reverse complement.
GCCACCAAACATATTCAGTTAGAGTTTTGGAGAACGCTTACCAGGAAAATCAAAGAAGAAGTGACCATGGAAACCGGGAAGCAGGTATACCAGGTAGGTGAGACCTATGGAAGCAGGGAATTGATAGCAAGTTACATCAATTCCGGTATGCTGGATTCTCAGTTCGATTTTGGTATGTATGATGCAGCCGTTAACGCTTTTGGTCAGGATAATTCTTTTGAAGGCTTAAGTACTCAATTACAGCAAAGTTTTAATTACTACGGTAATCACAACCTGATGGGCTACATTTCCGGAAATCACGATAAGGCAAGGTTTATCACTTATACAAGCGGTGAAGTATTGTGGTCAGAAGATGCTAAGCTGGCAGGATGGACACGTGAAATTGGTGATCCCCAGGCCTTTGCCTACGATAGACTAGCTATGCTCCATGCATGGAACCTTACCATTCCTGGTATTCCTGTTACCTATCAGGCAGATGAATTTGGCCAGCCCGGCGCTAATGATCCTGATAACAGGAGATGGATGCAATTCGAAGACGAGGAATTGAATGAACTCGAATTGAAAACCAGGAATACATTTAGTCAGCTCACAAAGCTTAGAAACAATACATTATCTCTTACATATGGTGATTTCAAGTTCCATAAAGTAGATGAACATCAACTCGCTTATTCCCGAGCTTACTTCAATCAACAGGTCGTAGTTGTATTTAATAAAGCAGGAAGCACTCAGACCTTCGAAGTTCCATTACGGGATGACTATGACTATACAGGACTTAAATCTCATTTCGGTAACGATTTCTCAATTTCAGATCAGACCCTTACTATCACTTTACCAACCAACAGTTTTGAAATTCTAACTCTCTAGAAATAAATCATGAAGTCTTTTACTCGTTCCCTTTCTCTACTCGCACTCCTGGGTATTCTTTTCGTGGGCTGTCAACAGCCACAGCCAGAAACCGGGCCTATTCTAAGTAAAGTTGAACACCCCGAATGGAGTAAGAATGCGAATATTTATGAAGTAAATATTCGACAGTACAGTCCTGAAGGAACATTCAATGCATTCAGGGAAGATCTCCCAAGGCTCAAAGATATGGGAGTAAAGATTCTCTGGTTAATGCCCATTCAGCCAATCGGTGAGTTGAATAGAAAAGGAACCTTAGGTAGCTATTATTCCATTAAAGATTACAAAGGTATTAACCCGGAGTTTGGTACTGAGGAAGACTTCAGAGCGCTGGTTGATGAGGCTCATGAAATGGGATTCAAGGTAATTATAGACTGGGTAGCCAACCACTCATCCTGGGATAATGCATGGACTGAGAATAAAGATTGGTATACATTAGATGAAGAAGGGAACTTCCAGCCACCAGTAGACGACTGGAGCGATGTAATTGATCTTAATTACGGTAATGAAGATATGCGAGCTGCAATGATTGACGCTTTGGTGTACTGGGTGCGAGAATTCGATATTGATGGATACCGATGTGATGTAGCTGGTATGGTTCCTATGGATTTTTGGGTAGATGCTATTGCTGAATTGGATAAAGTAAAAGATGTGTTCATGCTTGCTGAAGATGGAGAGCCAGAGTTACTTATCGAAGTATTTGATATGAACTATGCGTGGCAGTATGCTCATATAATCCGCGAAATTGCAAAAGGAGAACAAACCTTTGAGGATTTGGATGCGCTCTTCGCTGAGGATGCAGAACGTTTCCCTTCGAATGGCTATCGCATGTACTTCACCAGCAATCACGATGAAAATTCATGGAATGGAACAGATCCGGGCATGTACGGAGCGAACTTTGAGAACTTTGCGGTATTATCAGCAACAGTAGCGGGTATGCCCCTTATCTATAATGGTCAGGAGTCGATTCTTGATAAGCAGTTAGAGTTTTTTGAAAAGGACGAAATCGAGTGGAAAGAGTATGCATATGAAGATTTCTACCGCTTCCTGCTTCAGTTGAATACTGAAAATGAAGCATTATGGAATGGTAGCTACGGAGGAGATTTTACCCGAATTGAATCACCTGCCAATACCTTTGCTTTTACCAGAAAGAAAGATGAGCATCAGGTGATCGTAGCGATTAATAATTCAGAAGAACCCCAGCAAATCTCAGTGCCAGTGTGGTCTTCAAGTGTGTATGCTAAATATGGGGTAACCGAAGGAGAGTTCAATTCGGAAGGTGCTAATACCTATGATCTTGAGCTCCCTCCAAATAAGTGGTTTATACTGGCCACAAAATAACCTTAACACAAACAACGAATAGGATGTCTGATAAAGTCACACAAAGACCGAGGCTCAATTTTTGGCAAATCTGGAATATGAGTTTTGGATTCCTTGGAATTCAGATGGGATTTGCGCTTCAAAACGCAAACACCAGTAGAATCTTCGAAACTCTTGGAGCTGACACTTCAAGCCTTGCCATATATTGGCTTGCTGCTCCGGTTACAGGACTCATTGTACAACCAATCATTGGATATTATTCAGACAGAACCTGGTTACCTAAATGGGGGAGGAGGCGCCCTTATTTTGCATTGGGCGCAATTACCGGGGCAATTGCGTTGGTAGCTATGCCAAACTCTGCAGCACTTTGGATTGCTGTAGGTGTACTTTGGATTATGGATGCTTCTATCAACATCACAATGGAACCATTCAGAGCATTTGTGGGTGATTTATTGCCAGATGAACAAAGAACTTCTGGGTTTGCGATGCAGAGTTTCTTTATTGGGATTGGTGCTCTTGTAGCTTCATTCTTGCCGTGGATTTTTGCAAACTGGCTAAACATTCCTAATACTGCTCCTGAGGGAGTGATACCCCCATCGGTGAAATACTCATTCTACATCGGTGCGGCTATGTACTTCATTACCGTTATGTGGACGGTCTTTTCGACTAAGGAATATCCGCCTGAGGAAGATGAGAATCATGATGAGCCGGCTATGGCCTCAGGTGAAGAGGAATTCTTCACAAAAAAGTTTACCAAGATTGGAATCATTTCAATTCTAATCGGTGCAGTCTTTTCATTGTATGTTGCCCTCTCAGGAATTGATCAACAGCTTCATGTATTGGGAGGTGGGTTAATATTCTTTGGTTTGGTACACCTGATTGGTTCGGCCTTAACAAAGAACGGACAAACAAAATCAGCATTGGTGCATATTGTTAAGGATTTCAATTCCATGCCCAAAACTATGGTACAGCTGGCTGTCGTTCAGTTCTTTACCTGGTTTGCGTTATTCTCAATGTGGATTTATACAACTTCAGCAGTTACTTCCCATATCTATGGTACGGATGATACAACGTCATTGCTCTACAACCAGGGAGCTGATATGGTGAGTAATTTGTTTGGAGGATATAACGGTATTGCTGCACTTGCTGCGATCCTACTACCCTGGGTAGCTAGAAAAACAAGCAGGAAGGCCACCCATATGATAGCCTTATTCTTTGGTGGGGCAGGACTGATATCCATTTACTTCATATCCGAGCCTAATTTGCTTTGGTTAAGTATGATCGGTGTTGGTATTGCCTGGGCAAGTATTCTTTCCATGCCTTATGCAATCCTTTCCGGTTCTATCCCACCAGATAAGATGGGATACTACATGGGGGTATTCAATTTCTTTATTGTAATTCCTCAAATATTGGCTGCATCGCTGTTAGGATTTATACTCACTACTTTTTTTGGTGGCCAAACTGTGATGATATTGCTGACTGGCGGTGTCTCCATGATCGTAGCAGGACTTCTTTGTTTAAGAATAGACGACGAAGTAAGTGTAGCTTCAACCTAACCAATAGTTGTTATGATCAGGAATCTATCTTTATTACTCCTTTTAGTATTAGTGATAGGTTCCTGTGTACCTGAAAAGACCAAAGAATTTCATGCTCCTGAATGGGCGGAAGGGGTAGTCTGGTACCAAATATTTCCCGAGCGATTTAGAGATGGTGATCCAACTAACCAGCCTAACCGTGAAAGGGCTAGGGGTCCCGAAGGTTGGGAGATCACTTCCTGGACTCAAGACTGGTATAAAAGAGATGCCTGGGAGGTGAATCACTCTGATGACTTCTATTCGATAGTTAGAGAGAGAAGATATGGGGGAGATCTTCAGGGAGTGATTGATAAACTGGATTATTTGCACGAATTAGGTGTTGGTGTTATTTATTTTAATCCTGTGTTTGATGCTCAAAGCATGCACAAATATGATGCAAGTTATTACCATCATATTGATCGTAATTTTGGACCCGATCCGGAGGGAGATGTACAACAAATTCTGAGTGAAGATCCCGGCAATCCCGAAACCTGGGGGTGGACGGAAGGAGATAAGCTTTTCCTTCAGCTTATAAATGAAGCACATAAAAGGGGAATGAAAATTGTAATCGATGGGGTCTTCAATCATACCGGTACCGAATTCTGGGCTTTTCAAGATTTAATAAAGAATCAGGAAAACTCACCTTATAAGGATTGGTACATCGTTACTTCTTATGATGATCCCAATACCCCGGAAAACGAATTTGATTATGAAGGATGGTGGGGCTTTAAAGGGCTTCCGGTATACCGGGAAGAAAATGAGAACCTAACTGATCCTGTCAAGCAACACATCTTTGAAGTAACCAAAAGATGGATGGATCCTAATGGAGATGGAGACCCCAGTGATGGCGTAGATGGGTGGAGGTTAGATGTTGCTTCAGAAGTGGGGAAAAACTTTTGGAGAGATTGGCATGCGTATGTACGAAGCATTAATTCTGAAGCCATTACAGTTGCTGAAATTTGGACCGATGAAGCCAAAGAGTTCATAACCGCAGATATGTTTACCTCTGTAATGAATTATCGATTTACAGACGCTGTAAAGCTTTTTATGATCGATCAGGCCATATCAGAAGAGGCATTCAGGGATCGATTAGTACAAATTGAAAGTGATTACCCGGAAGCTAGTTTAGATGTACTCCAAAACCTGATGGATTCTCATGATACTTCACGCCTAGCTACTTCTGTAGTTAATAAGGGACAGGCCTATAATCCTGACGCTTATCCAAATGAAGACTATGAGGTTAGGAAGCCTAACTCCAGAGAACGATCAATTCAGAAATTAGCGGCTTTATTTCAATACACCTGGAAAGGAGCTCCAATGATTTATTATGGAACTGAATCAGGTATGTGGGGTGCCGACGACCCGGACGATAGAAAACCAATGGTATGGCCAGATCTTGTGTATGAGGATGAAACATATCATCCTTATGGATGGGAACGTCCTGTGGATTCGAATAACTTTGATGAAGCCTTATTCGGCTATTATAAAAAACTAGGTGAAATCAGGAATATTTCGGAAGCACTTAAACGAGGAAGTGCCAGGTTCACAGTTCTTGAAAAGGAGTTTATTTCATTTGAACGAGTGCTTGATTCAGAACCAACGGTCATTGTTTCTATTAACTGGAGTGATTCCGTTAAGTCTATATCCTTACCTGCGTGTCCAGCAACTGATTTATTAAGTGGCGACGAAATCCAACAAGAACAAATATCTGTTTCTTCTCTATCTGCAATGATTATCCAACTCAACTGCCGCGGATAAACCATAAATTTTGGATACTGAAAAATTCCTATTAGGTGCTATTCACTAAATCTGTCTTAGATTTGTAAAGAGTAGTTTTTCATAGTGCGTCGAAAACATACAAAATGGTAATTGGATATCCTGTCTTCCTTTTAGCATGTTAATGAAAAAGGTGTAATCTAAAATTGAAAATGTTGCAACAATTTTATAAAATTGTTGCAACAAATTTTGAGTGTTGAAAAAGTCGAAAAAAGAAATAGTCTGGTTTGGGATGAAGGTTACTCCCGAAGAAAAACAGAAAATAAAATTACTTGCCGAGAAAAAAGGAGTTTCTCAGAAAGAAGTAATTATGAACCTTGTGAATGAAGAAATAGTGGAATATGAGGTAACCCCTAAGCCTGGTTCCATGTTGGAAAAAATGCAAAAGTATGTGGGCATAATTAATGATGCTCCATCTGATCTTTCTACTAACCCCAAATATTTGGAAGGCTTAGGTGAAGACAGTATTTCTTGATACAGGTCCTCTTGTTGCTTTATTTAGTAGAAGAGATCAGTTTCATCATTGGGCTTCAACGGAATTAAATTTTGATCAGCTAAGGCTTGTAACTTGTGAACCAGTATTAACTGAACTCTTCTTTTTAACCAGAAACTCAGATAAAGTTATTTATGCAATTTCAGGTTTGATTAAGGATGGGTTACTTTTTGTTGAGTCAGGTTTGTCTTTGTCTCCGGTTGACTTTTTTAAGCAAATAAGGAAATACCAGGATATAGGAACATCTTTTGCGGATATAAGTTTAGTACAGCTTTATAATCAAAATAATAATTCGGAAATACTCACTACTGATTCGGATTTCTTAGTTTACAGAGATTCAAAAGGAAAACCACTTAGACTCATATCACCATACTTAGGATAGAAAATTAATAGAATCTAGATATGAGTCCAGGCTCGAATCTTTATCTTTAGTTGCATGAAATTAGACCAGAAATACTTTGTTCCATTTATGTTGGTATGTGGAGCAATATCAATGATATTTATTGCTGTTTCATCTTTCAATTTCTCGGAAAGAAGAACTGATCAGTTTCTGAGTTATGCGCAGTCGTACGATTCATTATTAACTAAGCCACACCCATATATCTACAAAAGTGATAGCTTGCGCCTGGGAGAATTCTCAGGAGAAAAGACCCTTGTTTTATTTTGGGCATCCTGGTCTGAAAAGTCTTCTGATATTATGGCCGAGTTGGATGTAATAAGCCATGGATCAACAAAGATAAATGTAGTTGCTGCACTTGTAAGAGATGCTACAGAGGAATTGGAAGTTCCATCTAACCAATATGACTTTCATTATATCGACGGGACAGTATTGAATAATGAACTTAGAGTGCCAGGTATACCCAGCTACCTGATTCTGGATGAGAATGGAAAGCCTGTAAACATTCAGGTAGGCTATAAAGAGAACCAATTATCAGACCAATTAGCCCCTTTTGTTGATGAGTAATTTTGTAGTTCTTAACGGAGAAGTACTGCCAGAATCCGAAGTGCTCATTTCGCCGATCAATCGGGGAATGATGTATGGAGATGGTTTTTTTGCCACGTTCAGGTCATATAAGATGAAGTTTCTTGAACTGGACGCTCATTTCAATAGGCTTAAAGAAGGAGCTAATTATCTTGGAATAGACGTTCCATTTGGATTCGAGGATTTCAGACTCAAGCTAAGCGAGCTTTTAAAAGCTAATAATGAAACAGATATCGACTCTATCATTCGTGTTCAATGCTGGAGAGAAGGTGAAAGAGGATATTCAACCGATTCGAAAAGAGGTGAATGGTTAAGCTCTTCAAGTGCTCTTAAAGAATTGAAGGATTCAGTATCACTTTCTACGGTATCCATTAAATCGATATCCTCAGAAGCCTTAGCAAGGCATATTAAACTCTCCAACGGCCTTAATTATATTCTCGCAGCTAAAGAGGCTAAAAGCCGGGGAGCAGATGATGCACTAATGACTACAAGTGAAGGACTGATTAGTGAAACAACCATAGCTAATCTGTTTTGGGTGAAAGGGGAAACCATATACACTCCATCTATTGAAGCAGATCTTTATCCCGGAATTACCAGAAGGATAATTATTGAATTGCTAGAGCAAAGTACGGAGTTTGAAGTAGTTCAGGGCAAATTCAGATGGGATGCGTTACTAGATTCGGATTGTGTATTTGTTACTAACTCTATAAGAGAATTACTACCTGTTTCTAGAATAGACAGTCAGGAATTCCTAACTACAACGCCTGCTTTTGAGGCTATAAAAGAGATCTTTTCCAACTATAGAGATCAAAACCTGGGGTAATGGCATCATTCAATACAATTGAAGAAGTATTTCAGTTTTTGAATGAAATCCCAATGTTCAGCAAGTCAGGTATAACAGCTATTAATCTTGGTCTGGAAAACATTAGTCTGTTTTGTGATAAGATTGGTAATCCACAGCATAACTTCAGATCCATTCATGTGGCAGGGACAAACGGAAAAGGATCTACCTGCTATTTATTAGAGCATGTATACAGAAATTCAGGGTTCAAAACCGGATTGTTTACCTCTCCACATTTGCTGAGGTATAACGAGCGTTTCAAAATAAATGGAAAGGATATTGAAGATGAAACGATTCTGAGATTCTTTAATAGTTATGGGTCTCTTATTAAGGAAACTCGACTTTCTTATTTTGAAATTTCTACCGCACTCGCTTTTTGGTTGTTTAGTGAAAAGAAGGTAGATATAGCAATTATAGAAACCGGGCTGGGAGGGAGGCTTGATGCTACCAATATTATATCTCCTCTTATAAGTGTGATAACGAGTATTTCAAGAGATCACGAACAAATCCTGGGGAGTTCTCTAAAAGAAATTGCTCTTGAAAAGGCAGGCATTATTAAGGAAGGAGTTCCGGTAGTAATTGGAAATATAAAGGGAGAAGCGCTAGAAGCTATTGAAGAAGTTGTGGAAGGAGTGGGGACTATATTGCTGCTTAGCAGTGATTTAGACCCTGTATTCAAAGATAAAACCATCGGTCTGAATACCCTTGCTAATCCCATAGGTACAAATTTCCTGGAACCGGTAAATGCATGGAATACTGCAATAGTATATATGGTTATCGATACGCTTAAACCAAATTATCCGGTTGAGGATAGTTCTTTTGTACACTCCATTTCTTCTTTTAGTGGTGTTCCAGCCAGGTTTGAGAAATTAACCATAGATAACAATTGGTATTTCTCGGGCTCACACAATATTGATGCTATTCGGTCTATGCTCGATGGATTGAAGCAGATAGCAGGAAGTAAAACACTTATTCTGTCTCTATTGAATGATAAAGTGAACGTAGAATTACTCTCCCTTTTTGAAGATTTTGAGCAGGTATTTTTTTACAAGATGGATTCCGAAAGGGCAGCTAGTTATGAGGACATAAATCAAATCTTAAGCTGTAAACCGATCACGGAACAATCATATCATACTATATTGAAGGAAATCGATACGGAAGTAGTAATTTTTGCAGGAAGTTTTTACTTTTACCCGGTAGTTAAACGGTGGATAGTTCAAAATAACTTTTAACCACCTTCTCATTGTATCCTTACCAGATTGAGTGCTTAACTGTATTATCCAAAAAAGTAGATAAATAGCACTCACCCCAATTAAGTAAGTAAATTTTGTAATCGTACACATATTTTATGTCAGATAATCGGATGACTAAACTTTCACAGGAAGAGTTAGATGCTCTTGCGTCAAAAAAATTACCAGAGCTAAAAGATATAGCCAAGTCGGTTGGAGTTGGCAAAGTTACGGGGGTTAGAAAAGCGGAGCTCATCGATCAAATAACAGCAATTGCAGGTAAAAAAGAAGTTGTGCCAGTTCCGGCAACTTCACAAAAAGAGGAAGAACTCAAAACTTACGGTTCGCAGTCACACATCGTTTCTTATAAAACGAATAACCAGGAAGACAAACAAGAAGATCTAAAAGAGAACAAGCGAAACGATAGGAGAAATAATCAGAGAAACAGAAACAATAGGAATAGAAATCATGAGCATGATCAACTTCCGGTATCTGATGCTCCTACTTTGCTTGAACGTATTGCCGAGATAACTGATCAACTTGGGCCTTACCTGATCAATGAGGGGACATTAGAGATATTGCCTGATGGGTATGGCTTTCTTCGATCAGTGAATTATAACTACAAAGCCAGTCCCGACGATATTTATGTATCTCCCTCTCAAATAAAAAGATTTAGACTACGACAAGGAGATTGTGTAATTGGGATTATCAGACCTCCAAAAGTAGGGGAGCGATATTTTGCATTACTTAGGGTGGAAGGAGTAAATGGCCGAATTCCAACAGACATGGATAACCGGGGTAATTTTGATGAATTGCTTCCTATACACCCGGAGGAAAGATATACCCTGGAGTATGATCATGGTGAGTATACCACCCGATTTATCGATTTATTTGCTCCGGTTGGTAAAGGACAGCGTCAGTTGATTGTGGCTCAACCAAAAACGGGTAAAACTACAATTCTTCGAAATATTGCAAATGCGGTATCTAAGAACCACCCGGAAGCAAAGATCCTGATTTTACTAGTAGACGAGCGCCCCGAAGAAGTAACCGAAATGGAACGTACGGTTGATGGAGCAGAAGTTGTAGCTTCTACCTTTGATGAGAAGCCGGAAAACCATATTGGGCTTTCTGAGATTGTTTTTGAAAAAGCAAAACGTCTTGTTGAAAGCGGGCATGATGTACTATTACTTCTCGACTCAATAACCCGCCTTGCAAGAGCGTATAATGTAGGAGCAGGTAATAAAGGACGTACAATGACAGGAGGTGTGGATTCAGAAGCACTGAAAGTACCTCGTCAGTTATTCAGTTCTGCCCGAAATATAGAAGGCGGCGGTTCCTTAACCATTATTGCTACTGCTCTTGTTGATACTGGCTCCAGGATGGATGATGTAATTTTCGAGGAATTTAAAGGTACTGGTAACAGTGAGATTGTCCTCGATAGAAGAATTTCTGACCGTAGAATCTATCCAGCTATTGATGTGTTTAGAAGCGGAACCAGAAGGGAAGAACTACTTGTAAGCGATGCCGAACGAGAAAAGGTAGTATTGCTTCGACGTTATATGACCAAGATGAATTCGTTCGAAGCGGCTGAGTTCTTAATTGAGAAAGTAAAGGGAACTAAAAATAATGAAGAGTTCCTGATCTCAATGAATCAGTAATTCATTATTCCCGACGAGCTTTTACCTGAAAGATTCGGGGAAGGCTCATTAAGGTATCCTCGCGTTTTCGGAATTCAATGAGTCCTTTATGAATCTCTGAGAACTCTTTCTTGTCTATGAGTTGTTCATCTATAAGCGACTGAAATACAGCTTCAAAAGTAATTTCAGCCATTAGCTTGCCATTACCTGATGTATGAGCAGGTTGTGATATTGTGAATTCTATATCGGTAAACCCAGCTTTTTCTAGCATGCCAACAAGTTCCTGACCTCGGTTGGCATTGCCACCTCTTATCTTAAGCAGTTTTTGATATAGGGAAACATATTGATCAAAGTGAGCAGAATTTGGATAGCAAAAATGCCCGGTAAAATCTGTGTCTTCAACTAATATGGTACCGCCTGTTTTGAGTGAGTCGAAGATGCGGTTTAGAACAGTTTCCGGTGAGGCGAGGTGGGACAGTAGAAAGCGACTATAGACAAGATCATATTCGTTGTTATTATCTAATTCATATGCATCAAAACGTTGAAAGGATATATTCTCAATATTTTTTTTACTGGCTGTTTCATTAGCGATTTGAATGTTTTTTTGATCAATATCTAATCCGAGAACTTGGCCTTCTGATCCGGTAAGGTCTGCCAAAAGAAAAGATACCCCGCCGTTTCCACAGCCTAAATCCAGGCAATGAATACCTTGATTTAGTTCAGCTCGATTAAGAAACTCGTTGGTACTTCCTTCAAGCGTGTTAAATAGAATATCCAGTCTTTTAGCACCTTGTTCACCACCTTTAATTGAATACTCCGGCATACAATTAATTATCGTCTCTATGAACAGGAGTTCTTGGAATTTGCTGGATAATTCGATCAGCCAAACGAGAGAAGGGTAAACTTTGCAGATAAACCTTTCCGGTACCTTGAAGAGTAGCAAGGAATAATCCTTCTCCACCAAAAAACATGGACTTCATATTGCCTGATCGTTCAATGTTGTATTCCAGTTCAGGTGAAAAAGCTACAATACAACCGGTATCTATTAACAAAGACTCATTATTTAACTCTCGCTCTATTACCGTACCACCTGCATGAAGAAAAGCGAGTCCATCACCTCGCAACTTTTGGAGGATAAATCCTTCACCCCCGAAAAAGCCACTGCCTAATCGCTTATTGAAAGCGATACTTATTTCAGTACCCTTAGCTGCACAAAGAAAAGCATCTTTTTGACACAGGATTTCGCCACCGATAGTTTTCAAGTTTAACGGGATTATAGTGCCAGGGTAGGGAGCTGCGAAACTCACTTCCTTTTTCCCTGAACCCACGTTTGTAAAGTGGGTGAGAAAAATAGATTCTCCAGTTAAGGCTCTTTTCCCTACATCCAAAAGCTTTCCAAATATTCCCTTATCCGGTTGTGATCCATCTCCCAATTTGGCTTCAAAGTTAATTCCCCTGTCCATCCAGTTCATCGTACCCGCTTCGGCGATTACCGTTTCCTGAGGATCTAATTCAATAGAAATGACCTGCATGTCATTTCCATGGATAGTGTAGTCAATTTCGTGTGAATTCATCTTCCCTGATTGTGTTAACTTTTTTTGTTTCTCAAAACAAAAGTCAGGGAATCTCTACTTAGATCAAAGTAAAAAACAATTTTCGGAGCGGGAATTATTGCTTTTGGTGATTCGCTTTATGAGTGAGCAGAACTGTTTTTAAGAGTATTAATATCCTCAATAAGCTGGTTTATGGAAGTTTTATTCAATCCATTATAGATCCCTCTTATATATCCATCCTGATCGATAAGTACCATATTCTCAGTGTGTATAAACTCATCAGGATTCTTTTCTAACCCTAAATCTTCTTCCACGAAATAGTAGTTCCTTCCCAGATCATAAATAAGGTCCCTATCTCCTGTAAGTAGATGCCATTTACCATCAATTACACCATATGTTTTAGAAAAGGCTTTAAGAGCCCGAACAGTATCCAGGGTGGGAGTTACTGAGTGGGAAAGTAAAAGAACATCTTCATCCTTTAAAAAGGCATCCTGTACGATAGCCATATTGGAAGTTAGTTTTGGGCAAATGCCTGAGCAGCTGGCAAAAAAGAAATCAACCACATAGATTTTTCCTTGAACAGTTTCTTCAGTAATAGTTTCTCCCAAATGATTAGTAAGTGAAAATTCAGGAATTTTATGAAAATCGCTGGGAAGCACATTCTCTTCGTCAAACCAGCTTGGGGTAAAGGAAGCTTCTTGGTAGTAGGGAAGAATAGTTGTTTCTTCTTCCTGTTTGATATCCATTGGCTTGTATTCTGACTTACATGCTACAAGAAATAAGAGTATAGCTAGTAGGCTAAAGTTCTTCATTGATCTGTACAATTTCATTTTCTAGTTCAAAACAAAGATTGGCGCGCTTTAAGCCAAAGATCCTCCCATTTTTTGCTTCATAGTTTGTATAAAGCTTCCCATTTTCTCTCCAGGCTTGTTGCATACCTTCTTCTTTTCCATTAACTAGATTCATCCTTTTGAATAAGGCACCACTTTCATACCATTGTTCTGCAATGCCATTTAATACACCCAGCTCATAGTTAGCCTGGCTGCGCAATACACCATTCGACCACCAGGTGCTTATCTGTCCGTGCAGCTTATTCTCGATATAGTTTGCTTCAAAACTCAGAGCTCCATGTTCATACCATTTTTGTCGAAGACCATTCCTTTTGCCGTCCTGATAGGTTATCGATTCAGCAATTTGCGTATTGGGAAAATACTCGACAGCCACTCCTGTATAAGGTTCTTCATTATAATAGAAGATTCCTTCATTCGGGTTCAGGGTAAGCTGATCCTTCACTACTTCGATAGTAAAGGAATCTTTACCTGCATCCGAAGATGCAAGTAAAGAACAAAGTAGGAGAATAATATATATACTAGTTGATTGCATTTGCGGTTCCTTGATAGTCTCCTGGGAATAAAATGTAGTACTGATTTAAGTACAGCTCATTTAGAATATGGTAATGGTAAGATTCATTTTCAGAATCATATTTTGTTATGCTTGTATGCCCACCAGATTCATCTAGGTCAGTTGGGTAAGTTTCTGTAGAAGGGCAAATGCGACCATATAAAAGGAAACCGTCAGCGATGATGCCAATAAGCTCGTCATCATCATCCGACCACGCTTTAGGTTCAAGATGATAGTGGTAACTTTGAGGTCCTGTATGGGCGGCTGTATAATCAAGTGATACCACGGCATCATCTAGTGGGACATTAGGGCCTTCCTGATCGTTATATATAACTGCTCCACTTACTGCGATCCCAATTGCTCCCAGGCCTGTAGATGTAGAGTTAGCTGCTTTGGTTGGGTTAACAGGTACTCGAAGTGTATAACTACCATTGAATTGATCTATGGTTCCAGGAGCCATTTGATCAAATGAGGTAACGGTAGGCTCAACAAAAAGTTCATGATCCTGAGACCAATATGGAGAAGTATGATTTGGAAGCCCGTTGGTCTCGATGACAACCTCGCTACCGTCAATTATAGCAGTTACGTTATCGGTTGAGAATGCTGAGAATGCTGCTGGTAATTCGTAGGTGATTGAATCCTCTATTTCCTCATCAGAATCAGAGTCAGTAGAGCATCCAACTAGAAGTATCCCTGGAAGCATAATAGCCAAAAAGAGATTTCTGTTTCGTTTCATTTTCTTTGGGTTTATTCTGAGTTCACTTGTATTGACGAAGGTTTTCTTGTTATCCCTCGGGAAAAGTTTAATGGATTCTGCTGGCCGTTCCCTGGAAGACTCCCGGAAATAAGATGTGATACTGATTTAGGTACAGTTCATTTTGAATGTGGTAATGATATTCTCCATCAGGGTTATGGGGAGTTGGTCCAAAATGACCACCTGATTCATCAAGATCAGTGGGATAAGTACCATCATAGTCTCTGCGACCATATAAGAAGAACCCATCAGCCATAATCCCAATTAGTTTCTCATCATCTTCTGACCACGCTTTTGGCTCTAAGTGGTAATGATAACTTTGAGGTCCGGTATGCGCACCATTGAAATCCAGAGAATTGATAGCGTGGTCAAGCGGGCGATTAGGCCCCTCACGATCATTATAAATCATAGCTCCGCTTACAGCTATCCCGATTGGTCCCATTCCAGTAGCGGAAGATCTAGAAGCTTTTACCGGATTAGTTGAAACTGTCAGGGTATAGGATCCATTAAAATCATCAATATTGCCTGGGGCCATCGTTCGGAATGAAGTTACCGTTGGTTCTACAAACAGAGGATGATCTTCTTCTGACGCTTGTGTTGTTAATGTTCTACCACCAGGAGCGACAGCAGTTCTTCCCTCTGAATTTGACCAATAGGGAGAGGCATGATTGGGGAGTCCATTGGTTTCGATAATTACACGGTTACCATCTAAAACAATGGAAATATTCTCTGAATCAAATTCTGAAAATGCAGGACTGAGTTCAGAATCTGTGCCACTCTCCAGTTTATTGATCGAATTGGAAGCATATATGAATGAAAGCAATCCGACTGTTGTGAGGGTTGATAAGAAAATCTTAAAAATATTCATGCCTATAGCAGATTAATTAAGTAGTGTACTGCTATAGACGAGATGTTTTTAACGATCCCTTGGCTGGCGAGGGGGAGGGGGGGCATTTTTTTGATCGTTGAGCATTACTTTAAGGATTTCATCAAGGATCGAATCGAAAAGAGGAAGTTGATCCTCATCCAACAGTGACTTGATATCATTTAAATGCTCATAGGTTAGCTGGATTTTCTGAGCTTCAAGCTCACTAATTTCATCTAATACATCGCTCGTATCTGACGAGTTTGCATCAATGCGTGAGAGTGATGAAAAATAATCTCGGGCTAATCTTTTTTGCTGTTCTGTGAGCCTTCTCATGCCCCTAAAATGTTCATCAGCTAAGCGTCGATGGTCCTGAACTTGTTGTTCGGATAAATTTAGTTGTTCACCAATCCTGAGTTTCAATTCTCCTTGTTTAGCTTCTTGAGGGATGGGATATGCAGGTTTCTGAAGGACTAAGGCAATGAGTATCCCATTGAGGATAAAAAGGATAATTGCTGCAATTATAAAAAAGGTACTTTTCTTCATGCTAGTAAAGATTATAAGAAGAGATGATTTCGGAATATTCAGCCGTAGATTCCGTGGGTTCTTCTGAATTAAACTGACTGCTAATCAAAAGTATATTTACACACATGGTTATAAGAAGTATTGCAGCAGCGGCAACTAATTGAACTTTCGAGATCCTGACTTCAGCCCGATCCTGATCAATTTTATCGAGGATTTTACTAAACGCATCCTCAGGTGGAGTTGCTTTCTGTATTCCGTTGGCACTTGCTAAGATTTTATCTTTCCACTGTTCCATAGCTATTTGGTCGTATTTTTTTGTGAATCCCCTCGGTTGGGAAAATATTTTTCTAAACTTTTTCTCAAGTTCGCTTTAGCTCGTTGGACTAAAGACTCGACTGCTTTTCTGGTAATCTCCATAATATCAGCCGTTTCCTGCTGAGATAAGCCTTCAACCTGAGTTAAAATAAATGCTGTTTTCTGATTTTCGGATAGCTCATCAATTACTTTAAACAGAAGTTTCGCGTCTTCTTTCTGCTCCATTCGAACTCCGGGATGTGCAAAATCCTCAACATCATGCTCAATTTGAGTGCTACCAGGTTTAAACAGAGATAAAAGTCCTTTTCTATTCCTGGTATCTTTTTTTCGGATAAAATCGATGGACTTGTTAATTGATATCCTGTAAATCCAGGTACTCACCGAAGAATTGAATTTGAAAGATCCAGCGGAATTATACACCGTTACAAAAACATCCTGAAGAAGCTCCTGGGCATCTTCCTCGTTCTTGGTATAACTTAAAATGGTGTTGTATACTTTTTGAGAATAAAGGTCATACAGGTCTTTTAATGCTTTCTCATTCCCTTTAGAAATTTCCTGTATGCATTTATTCTCATCTATCATTTTCAGGAACTCATAGATCGTTAATCCAAATAAATTCTAGTTCCGCTCTCAGCACTTCGTATAGCAGCATCCAAAATTTCCATTACAATCATATTGTTTTCAAGTGAGGAAAGATCGTAGGAGGGGAGCTCTAATTCTCCTCGTATTACGGCTGCAAAAATCGCAAATGGATCATTAAAGGGATATTCAAGTTCAGGTAACTGATCTCTTACAAGTGGATCATCTTCCGAAAACTGGTATCTCATATTATTTCTATTCTCCGCGATAGCGAAACCAGTTTTTCCATACACCTCCATATCCTTTCTTGATACAGGCCAGTTCCAGCTTGCCTGAATGATGCCCTGCATATCGGGGTAAGTAAGTATGATTGTAGCTTCATCATCCACATTCGGGTAAATATCTGGCTTGATGGTTTGAGTGACTGCAAATACCGACTCAGGCCGTTCACCTTTTTTTAACCAGGTGATAAGATTAGCTCCGTAGCATCCAAAATCAGTCAAAGCTCCGGCTCCGTTTTGTATAGGATCGGTGAGCCATTCGAGGAATTCCTCATTAACGCCAATTTCAACGGGACCTTGATGCCCATCATTTACAATTACCTTCCTTAAATCTCCTAACTCTCCTTTTTGCGTCATTTCAAAGACTTTATGATTGGTAGGATACCAGGTAGTCTCATAATTGGTTAGTAAATGGATGTCATGTTCATCTGCCAGAGCCTTCATTTGCTTAGCATGATCAAGGCTTACTGCCAGGGGCTTTTCAACCATAACATGAATACCTCGAGGAGCCGCCTCTTGTACTACTTCCAGATGTTCGTAAATAGTACCAAATGCGGTTACTGCTTCAGGGGCAGTAGTCTCAAACATTTCTTCCATGGTGTCAAAAACTATCTCCATGGAGTAGCCATGTTGATCCGAATATCGTTGAGCCAGATCCCTGTTAGGCTCTACAATTCCCACAATTTCGATATCTCCAAGGTTGGGTCTACCCAAAATCCAGTGCACATGAGTGTGGGTGAGGCCAACTACACCTACTCTTAGTGGTTTGTCACTTTCTTGAGCTGCAAGAGCTGGTGTTATAATCGCGACAAATAAGATTATTAGAATGAGTTTCTTCATACTTGGAACTTGGCTAGTTAGAGACCGGGATATACCAAACATTCTTTTCTAAATCTACACCACCACCAAGATCCTCTTGGATAACCCGATCAGTAATAAATAGTCCTTTTCTAGCCATATTAGAAAAAGAATCATAGCCATCATTTGGAAATCCTTTCCGGGTTCGATGTATATAAAAGGTTTGCGAAAATTCGCGGTTGAATGCCCTTTCGATTTCTTCCTTTCCATAGATAAAACCCAGCATTCCACCCCAGGTGGCAGTAGGATTATCCGAATCCCAACCGGCGAGTGCACCGATTTTAATAGTTTCTATCAAATCTCCTTCTCCATAAAAGAGACTCACTAAACTGGCGGCAAAGTTTATACCTGCAGCAAAGCAACCATTACAATATAGATTTTGAGAAGTGATATCATATCCATCCTGTTCTTCAACCTGATAGCGCTGGTAGATTTCATCACGCGTTTGTTCCCATGGAATTCCCGCTTCATATCGGGATTTAACGAAATCATACATCTTTGCAGGGTAAGAGTCTTCAGGGAAAGCACTTTTCGCATATTCAGCATTTCGGAAAAGTTTCTGCTTAATTTGATTGATGGAATCAATATGAATCGCTTGAGCATACATATTCACATAAAACATTGAAATCCATTCTGCTTCTTCTCTGGCTGTCGTTTGAATAGGAAGTGTTGCCATTTCTCTCGCAAAATCCGGTCTTGCAGGTGAGAAGAGCCCAAAGATCTCAGTAGTAAGTTGGGCATCAATCATTTCATAGTGAGGATTTAAATCCGGATTACTCGTTTCAGGTGGTGTTGTTCCTTCTCCCATTAAGTCGAAAGCAGTTTGATTTGAAACCCACAGATAATTTTCCTCTTCCTCATGTATATGATTAAGCCACCCATCTCGTATCTGTTCTCCTGTTAAAAGGCTGGTCTGGTTTTCAAACAGAAGATGCTGGTACATATACTCAATATCAGTATCGTCATCTGCTCCCCATACTCCTGAAGAGTCTTCAAATACAAAATCAATGGTTGGAGATAGGGGACTGGATTCTCCTTCTGACCATATATTAGGTTGATCGGGTTTACCCCAATCCTCGCGGGTATAAAAATCACCGGTTCTTATATCACCGATACTTCCAATTTTGTCCATTTCGGTAACAAGGCCGGTCCAGTTGGCAATGCATTGCCCAAGCCAAAACCCATAAAGTTTGTCCTCATACTCTGCTCTGGAAACAACGAATTCAGCTCCAGTGGGTTTGTATGGGAGATATTCTAGAGAGGGATCAGTAGGAGCAAATTCCTTTGTAGAAGGTGGAGCACATGAAACGATAATAATACATGAAAGGATCAAGAATCTGGTATTCATCAGGTTGCCTCAATTAGTGCATACTTCTTATCTTCGTCCTGTACCAATTTCCCTGATTTTGTGTGAATGGAGTGATAGAAGAGTAGTGTGGCTTTTTCTTTCAGCGCTTGTCTAAGAATCAAGGTTTTTGCCTTTTTTGACTGAATAGGGTCAATATCCATCTGCTTCATTGCATAATGATTCAGATGGTATTCAGAAGGAACCAAATCCCCTAAATAATAGGCGGTATCTCCCTCACTCTGAATCTTTACAATTTGATGGCCGGGAGTATGGCCGCCAGTTTTAATCAAAGTAACTCCTGGAATCAGTTCAAAATAGGTGTCTGTAATTAACACAAGCTTTTCCTCGGCGTGGAGTTTGTAGAGTTCATCCATCATATAATCCCCACCTTTTACTGGATTTTCTTCTCCCACGCGTTGTATCGCATAATGCCATTCTAGCTTCTGTACAAAGTAATTAGCATTAGGCATGGTAAGACGGGTAGTGGCTTCATGATCAACATAGGTAGAACCAGCCGCATGATCAAAATGTAGGTGAGTGAGTACCACATGAGTTACATCTTCAGGAGTTAACCCAAAAATATCAAGATTGGTTTTTAGGTTGGAGGTGTCTCCATAGTTACTTTTGGAATCAAGACCCCACCCAAGACCGGTATCAAGTAGAATAACCTGTTTTCCGGATTTAATGAGTATAGGATCAATACCAATAGTAGTGGAAGAAGTAGGTATTTCATGGGGATTCTTTTTTGAAGTGATATCCTCGGCGTTCACTTTAATGAAGGTTCCATCATTATAAACCTCAAAAATACCTTCGCTTAATTGTTCAACTTCAAATTGCCCAATATTCAGAATGCTACCTCATCAAATTTAGTTAACGAGTGGTGATCAACAACTTAATAAATCTTCTCTTTCAATCAATTCGTTTTATCTTTACCTGAATGAATAATTTCGATGCTATCATAATAGGCTCCGGGCATAATGGATTAACAACCGGATGCTATCTCTCAAAAAATGGATTTAAGGTATTAGTTCTTGAAAGGAGGGATACCATAGGCGGAGCAGTGTGTACCGAGCGTATGTTTCAATCAGAGGAAAATCCAAATGGATTTTTGATGGATGTAGGTTCTTCAGTTCACATTATGATCCATCAAACCGGGATTATAGAAGAGCTTGAACTCACAAACTATGGGCTTGAGTATATAGATATGGATCCTATCATGTCTTATCCGGTTCCGACCGGGAAAGGGGTTATTCACTTCTGGAAAGATGTTGAAAGAACCCTGGAATCCATCTCTAAAGTAGCACCGGAGGATGTTAAGAATTACAAGGAGTTCATTAATTTTTGGGGGAAGATTAACAAAGGGGTATTGAAGGCTTTTATGACTCCGCCTACTACAGGTGGGATTATGGCAGAAATGGCAAAGGCTCAGATAAAAGATGGGGCAATGTTCAAAAAAGGGGAACAAGCTGCCGGCCTTCAAAAAGTGCTTTCAAGCTATGGGAAAGTGGTTAATGATGCATTTGATAATCCATATATGAGAGCTGCTCTCCTTTGGTTTGCCGCACAATCGGGGCCACTTCCTGATCATTCAGCTACAGGAGATTTTGCTGGTTGGCAATCGATGCTACACGAGAGTGGAGCCAAGCATCCGAAAGGAGGGAGTGGTATGCTTACACAAGCCATGAAAAATCTTATTGAGGCACATGGGGGGGAGGTCAAAGCCAATAAACCAATCCTAAAAATACTAATAGAGAATGGTAAGGCAATCGGGGTTGAAACAGAAGAAGGAGAGGAATTCAGAGCTCCCATCATTGTTTCAAATGCGCATGTTCAAACCACAATGATAAACATGGTGGGACGGGAACATTTATCCGAATCGATGTTTAAGAAAGTGGAAAATATCCATGTAGGAAACGGTTTTGGTATGGTAATTCGATGTGCAGTAGAGGAACTTCCTCAATACACCGCTGCACCGGACGATCCTTATATACATAACGGAATTCAATTGATGGCACCTTCGGTGCAGTATATGAATAATGCTATTGGCGACTATATGAGAAAGGAACCTCCGAAAAAGCCAGCCGTTCTTGCAATGACATTTTCTAAGATCGATCCTGAAGTAGCAAAAGATGGTAAACACACTATGTTTGTTTGGGCACAATGGCATCCTTATGAGCTTGCTAATGGGCTTAGCTGGGACTCGATAAGAGAAGAAGAAGCGCAGAAAATTTATGATGTTGTTGTAGATTACGCTCCAAACATGAAAGGAAAACTCATCGACTGGTATATACAGTCCCCGTTAGATATAGAACGCAAACATGGTTTGTTGAAAGGGAATGTGATGCATGTAGAGATGAGCTTCGATCAAATGTTTATGTTTCGCCCCATCCCAGAGATGAGCCGATACGAAACTCCGATTGAAAACTTGTTTCTCTCTAGTGCTTCCTGTCATCCAGGTGGTGGCGTTTTTGGTGCGGCCGGATATAATGCAGCTCAGGTCATCCTGAAGAAACAGAAAAGAAAAAAGTGGTTTAATTGAATTCAAGGATAGTAATTCATTTATCTAAACTAGACTCAAATCTAGAAGCAATAAATCGTCGGCTTAAGCCGGGAGTAAAGAAGATGGCGGTGATTAAGGACAATGCTTATGGGCATGGTATGGTCGAAGTTGCAATGCATATTGCTCCTAAGGTCGAATGGTTTTGCGTTGCAAGGGCATCTGAAGGTAAATTGTTGAGAGACCAGGGAATTACGAATCCAATTTTAGTTTTTGAAGCTCCCACTGAAGAAACTGCACAGATGTATGTTGATTTCAACT
Organism: Balneola sp.; assembly: GCA_003712055.1. Lineage (NCBI taxonomy): Bacteria > Pseudomonadati > Balneolota > Balneolia > Balneolales > Balneolaceae > Balneola > Balneola sp. Next base: position 669,468 of record RHLJ01000001.1, on the reverse strand, counting down.
TAACAGCGACATTATCTGATATAAGTGTTCTTGGTTTGCTTAAAAACGATACCAAGTTTCATATCAATATTGATACCGGAATGCATCGACTTGGAATACTACCTGATGATATTCAGCAACTTAAAATGGAATTGAAGAAGTATCCCGGAAAAAAATGTACAGGCATATATACACATTATTATAAGGCTGATGATCCTGGTAACCCTGAGGTAAGCCGCCAATTGGCTTTGTTCAGGTCAATACGATCCGAGTTTCCATCTGAGTGGATGACCCACACTGCGAACACCGGAGGAATTTTCCACTACAGGGATCTAGATCTACAGTTTGATGCAGTAAGACCCGGTGTTTGTTTATATGGTTATGGAGCAGGAGAGATAGATGTACCTGATTTAGAGCCCATTTTAGATTTCACTTCTTTTTTGATGCAGGTTAAGAAGATAAAAAAGGGAGATTCTGCAAGCTACGGGAGCAAGTGGCATTCTTCAGAAAATGGGTATATCGGTATAGTTCCGACTGGCTATAGCGATGGAATACCCAGAATACTTACCAATAAAATTGAGTTTGAAATTGAAGGAGAGCGTTTCTCTCAGGTAGGGATAATTAGTATGGATTACTCAATTGTTTTTCTGAGGGATCGAAAGTTCTCTTCTGGAACAACCGTGTATTTGCTGAGGCAAAAAGAGTTATCTGTAAAAGCATGGGCAAAACATGCATTAACTATTCCATACGAAATAACCACGGGGTTAAAGGAAAGGATTCCCCGAATATACGTTTGAGGAGCTATTCGTCTACAAGTTCAAGCTCTACATCAATAGTAATTGCTTCATCAATCGTGCTAACGTCTTCTGGGATGAATATCACTCTTCGTTCGCCTTCAAACATTCCTAAAACTCCCGGAGCTAAACCTTCTCCCACAAAACTAATTCTAGTTTGAGAACCTATATTTAGAATTGAAACTGCTGAGGTACTTCCATTTACATAAGAACTGGCAATAATTTCACCATCAAGGGTTCGGGTAGTGTAATAAATAAAAATATTGTCTCTGATTGTTACTTCAAAAGAGGTTGAGTCTCCGGTGCTTATTACATAGTAAATAACGCCTGAATCGGTAATTACTTTGGAAAGGGCATTGCTGGTATCTGCTAGAGCAGGAGCGTCAGAATAATCATTTTCGAAGCTGTTATTATTACCTCCGCAAGCAATAAGGATAAGTGAGAGGCCGGCTACAACAAAAAGTGATTGAAAGTTTTTGATAAACTGCATTAATGATTTTATGATTTAACGCTTTACAAACAGGTAAAACAGAATTTTATTTTAAAGATAAGGCATCAACCTATTAAAAACTTACTCAGTAGAAGCAGGCTGATTAAAGTCTTCTCCAAGCGCTTCTTTTAGCTCCCTATCTCTCATCTTATTAGCAAAATGGCTCACCCAAATGGCAAACTCATAAAGCACTGCTAGTGGCATTGCAATTAATACCTGGGATATAGGTTCAGGAGGGGTAAGGAATGCTGCCATGACCAGACAAACTATAAATGCATGTCTTCGGTACTTTCGCAAAAAAGCAGGGGTAAGAATTCCAATTTTGGAAAGAGCGTAACTTATTATTGGGATCTGAAAGATAAGCCCACAGGTTACTACCCACATTGCCAGGGAGCCAAAATACTCATTGATATCGAAATCATTCCTAACGATGCCTGAGTCAGAAATATTAAATGTACCGAAGAATTGAAGTGCAAACGGGACAAGGATTAAGTATCCGAACGCCACTCCAATTAAGAAGAAAATAGTGATGAAAAGAGCACTAATTATAGTTTTCCATTTCTCCTTTGATTCAAGGGCAGGCTCAATAAAAGCCCACATTTGGTAAAAGAACACGGGAGAACCAATTAAAAAGCCGGTCACGAATAGCATTCCCCAGTACGTGAAGAACTGCCCCGGTAATTTCCTGCTTTGTAATGTAAGATCGATAGCATCAACTCCAATGAATTTGTACATGAAGAAATCTGCTTTTGAAGGGCCAAGCAATACCTCATCAATTACGAAATCAGAAAAGATGAAGGCCACAACAACACCAACTATAACACCGATACAGCCCTTAATGATTCTCCATCTCAATTCTTCGAGATGTTCAAGAAAAGACATTTGATCAGTTCTATCAGGAGGAGGAACTACCTTTGGGGGGGGGTCTCCCATAATCTGTCGTTCGGTACTGCTCAAGCTAATTGTTTAGGCGGTTACGAAATCGTAAAGAGGGAATCGTTCACAGAGGGCTTCTACTTCGTTAGTAACATGTTTGTGAACATCTTCATCTCCGGGTTTCTGGATCACTTTGTCGATTAGTGCAGCAATGTACTCGAATTCAGATTCTCCCAGACCTCGAGTGGTCATAGCCGGCGCTCCAATACGAATACCAGAAGTTACAAATGGGCTTTCAGTATCGAAAGGAACCATATTCTTATTCACCGTAATTGCAGCTTTACCAAGGGCTTCTTCAGCAACTTTTCCGGTTACACCTTTATTTCGTAGATCGATTAGGATGAGATGATTATCAGTTCCGTTACTAACAATATCATATCCTAAATCAATGAACTTTGCTGCCAAGGCTTTAGCATTTTTTTGTACCTGAATTTGATAATCCTTAAATGATGGATCTAAAGCTTCACCGTACGCTACAGCTTTAGCTGCAACCACATGCATGAGCGGGCCACCTTGTGTGCCTGGGAAAACAGCAGAGTCTAATACTTCACTCCAGTTTTTGGTTCTACCCGATTTAGGAGCGACAACTCCAAGTGTGTTTTCTCCATCTTTACCAACCAGGATCATTCCACCTCTTGGGCCTCGAAGCGTTTTATGCGTTGTTGTAGTTACAACATGAGAATGAGGTAAGGGATCATTTAGCAGCTTGGTAGCAATTAAGCCTGCAGTATGTGCCATATCCATCCATAATAATGCGCCTACTTCATCAGCAATACTTCTAAACGCCTCATAATCATAATCTCTGGAATAAGCAGAGGCGCCAATAGAAATCATTTTTGGATTTACTGCTTTGGCCTTGTCTCTAATTTTGTCCATATCGAGACGGCCAGTTTCCTTTTCAACTCCGTAGAATTCAGGTTTGAAGTAAATACCTGAAAAGTTAACAGGCGAACCATGAGTTAGGTGACCTCCATGGGAGAGATCAAATCCTAGTAAGGTGTCACCCGGCTTAATCAGAGCAAGGTAAACAGCTGCATTAGCGGTAGCTCCCGAATGAGGTTGAACATTAACCCAATCAGCTCCAAACAACTGCTTTGCACGATCACGTGCAATATCTTCAATCATATCTGCGTATTCGCATCCGCCATAGTATCGTTTTCCAGGATAGCCTTCCGCATACTTATTGGTAAGGTTGCTTCCATTAGCCTGGAGCACAGCTCTTGAAACAAAATTTTCAGATGCAATGAGCTCAAGGTTATTGTTCTGTCGTACCGTTTCTTTTTCTATCAGTTCAAAAACGGTAGGATCTTGTTCCTGGATCGATTTCATTAATCAGCGTCCTTTTGTGTTAAAGATTTAATTTTTTCAATTCTTCGAGAATGCCTGCCTCCTTCAAATTCGGTGCTAAACCAGGCCTTTAGTATAGCTTCTAATTCGGCTTCATCTTCTTCCAATTCACGTCCCGGGAGGCACAGGATATTAGCATTGTTATGGAAGCGGGTCATCTCAGCAACTTTATGGTTATAAACTAATGCAGCTCTTATTTCAGGATATTTGTTTGCGGTCATACAAACTCCCTGGCCACTGCCGCATAAAATGATGCCTTGTGAATATTCCCCTGAATCAACTCGTTCCGATACTTGAACAGCAAAATCCGGATAATCGACAGATTCATCATTATGAGTACCGAAATCTACCGGGGTATGTCCAAGGTTTTCAAGGATTTTTTTTGTGATTTGCTTGGCTTTATACCCTGCGTGATCGCTCGAAATTGGGATGATCATTAATCAAAAGTTGAGGTGAATGATTGGTGGTCAAATATCACTAAATTTTAGCTTAGTTTAAAGATTCATTTATTCAACCTTCACTCATTAATTGTAAGTAATTATGTATGATCAAGAACTGGAAACTACAAAAAATGCAGCAAGAGAAGCATCAATTATTATAAAGAAATTTGCCAGTGAAAGATCCTTCAATATTGAGTTGAAAAGAAAGAATGACTTGGTCACTGATGCAGATCTTGCCTCTGAAAAGAAAATCATTGAAGTAATAAAATCGTCATTTCCTGGAGATGAATTTTTAGCCGAAGAGTCTAATACGCATTTAGAACTTCCAAATGGAAGAGTATGGATTATTGACCCGATCGACGGTACCACAAACTTCTCGCATGGATTTGCACCCTATTGTGTTTCAATTGCACTATGGGAAGATGGGGTGCCAAAAGTGGGATTGGTTTTGGAGATTGCTAATTCCGAATGTTTCTATGCAGTAGAAGGCAATGGAGCATATTTAAATGGAGAGAAGCTTTCTATCTCAAAAATTACTGATCCATCAAAAGCCTTGATTGGGACTGGTTTTCCATATAGTCAATTTGATCTTGTAGATCCATATCTGGAGGTTTTGAAAGATTTGATGCAGAAAACACACGGCATAAGAAGGGCAGGCTCGGCTTCCTATGATTTATGTTGCGTGGCTTCAGGCAGGTTTGAGGGATTTTATGAATATGGACTTAATCCATGGGACATCGCAGCGGGAATGTTGATTATTAAAGAAGCGGGGGGAGGAACGTGCGACTGGTTGGGCGAGCAGAACCAGCTATTTGGAAAAAGGATTATAGCAGGAAATAAATCAATTAGAACGTTTCTTGAAGGAGTACTAAGAGCCCATTTTGAAGAAGGGCAATTAGCAGGATAAAGGGCAGAAAAAAACATGTAACCTTTCAATGGAAGAAAAGTGTACTTGGTTGAACATTAACTCGGGGCCTGAGGATTAATTGGATTCGACGACGGATAAAGCTTTAATGATGAAGGTAAAGAATGGTGATCTGGATAAACTAGGTCTACTGTTTGAGCGATATAATCGCCCTTTATATAGCTTTTTTTATCGCAAGACTTTTGAGCCCCAGTTAAGCGAGGATCTTGTTCAATCGGTATTTGAGCGTATGCTTAAATATCGGACAACGTACTCCGGTTCGGGTGCCTTCACCACCTGGATGTTCAGCATAGCGCGAAATGCGCACATCGACCATTTCCGTAAGGAAAAAAGGCGGCAGGAAGATGAGATACTTGACGAAGAACGAATCGAAGGTGAAGCGCCCGACGGGTACCATGAATTGGACGAGAGAAACAGACGAAAACTGTTACTGGAAAAAGCACTTGAGCAATTGGATGATGAAAAAAAAGAAGTGGTGATTTTGAGCCGATATGAAGGATTGAGATACCACGAAATTGCTGAGATACAGGGAGTATCGGAAAGTGCCGTTAAAGTAAGAATGTTTAGGGCTATGAAAGAATTAAAACAGATTGTAACCACACTTAGTGAGGCATTTAGCAATGAATGAGAAGTACGAACAATTAATTGCCGATTATCTGTCCGGTAATCTTGATGACGCAGCCAAAGCTGAACTTCAGGAACTACTGACAAAAGGCACCATAGATTTTATTGATTTCCGGGCAATGGAACAGCTTCATGATGAATTGGAGATGGTTCAGGTTCCCGAACCTTCTTCAGAAATGAGTTCACGGTTCTATACCATGCTGGAAAATGAAAAGGGTGAAGGTTCTTCAGTAATGACATCTCTGAAAGAGAAATTTTCAAACTTTCTGAGTCAGTTAACTATGCCAAAACTTGCTTATGCATTCGTTCTATTGATTATGGGAGGCTTTGTTGGGAATCTAGTAGGAAATAATGACTCTCAGATCGAGCAACTTACTTCTGAAATGCAAACCATGCGTGAAATAATGATGGTAAGTATGCTTGAAGGACCATCAACGACGGATAGACTTAGGGCTGTAAACATAAGTACCCAATTACCTACGGTTGATGAGAAAGCGATAAGTGCGTTGCTATTTACCCTTAATAACGATGAAAGCATAAATGTTCGAGTTCAGACTATCGAAGCGTTAGGCAGATGGGGAGATAATGAACTTGTTAGAGAAGGCTTAGTCCGATCTATTGCTAACCAGGAATCTGATATCGTGATCATTGAGATGGCAGATGCGATGGTTGAACTAGGCGTGAAAAATTCTGCGAACGAATTTCAGCGCCTGATTGATGAGAAAGAACTGGCAGGTGCCACTAAAAGAAAAGTCGAAAATACCATTGCGGTACTACTATGACCTTAACAGGAGCTATATCTATGGAATCTCTACTAAACTTCATACTAAAATTATTACTTGTTTCACTTCTAGGACTATTAGTATCAATAGCTGATGTTGCTGCACAGGACAGGGTTGAAAATTTTGACCTCAACATTAAAAGCAGTGATTTTTCTGCCGCTGAAGAGGTTGTGATTAAAAATATAAATGGAGAAGTACTTGTTACCGGATATGATGGTGATGAAATCGTAATTGAAGGGCGGAAAGAACTTTGGAAGAAGCGCGGTGATATTTCCCAGGAAGAAGCGGATGAATATTATCTTGAAACCAGGATGTATGAGGGTAAATTTTATGTATATGTAGAAGCCCCAAATGCTCATGTCGAATTCAGAAGAGGAAAAATAGATTATCATTGGCATTGGGATGACAGAGACTGGGATGATATAAATGCACATTTTGATCTGGTTATCAAAGTTCCAAATAATTTGGACCTAAAAGCTTCCACAGTAAACAGTGGAGATGTTGTAGTAGAAGAAATGACGGGACGAGTTCGAGCCAGCAATGTAAATGGAAATGTTGTAATTAAAGATGCATTAGGGGCCGCGGATGCAAATACCGTAAATGGAGATATTGAAGTATGGTTCTCTGAAAGCCCAACCGAAGATTTAGATTTCCATACAGTAAATGGAAAAATTGAAGTGTATTCACCGGAAGATTTATCAGCAGTTATTACATTCGAAAGTCTTCATGGAGAACTCTATACAGATTTTGAGGATGTGAAAAGACTCCCAAACAGATTGAACAAGGAAAAAAAGGGAAGTGGGTATCGATACAAGATTAGCCAAAGTTCACCTATCCAGATTGGAGATGGTGAAATAGAAATGGCTTTTGAGATGGTAAACGGTGATGCCTACATCCGAGTAAGAAAATCATAATACAAAGAAGAAAACCATGAAAACATCAAGAACTATTATCTACCTGATTGGCTTTATTATGCTTAGCTCAGGTTCTGTATTAGGGCAGAATGATCTAAAAGTTCCATTAACCAATCCAGGTAAACCTGGAAAACTCAGTATCAATGCAGTTTATGCAGATGAAGTTGTAGTTAAGGCACACAGTGGAGATGAAATAATCGTCAAGTTTGATGGCGAAGATGATGATCGATACAACAATTATAGTCGTAACGGCCTCAAAAAAATATCCAATAGTGGTGTCGGTTTAGAAGTGACCGAAGACAATAATAATGTTCGCATCAAAACTGCTCCCAACAGTCATGATCTCGATTTAGAGATATGGGTTCCTAAGAATTTTTCACTCAATCTTCAGGTAACTCATGGTGATGTAATGGTAGAGGGAGTAGATGGTGAACATGAAGTGAGAGCAACCAATGGTGATATTGAGATGTATGATATTGGTGGTTCCGTTGTTGTAAATAGTGTGAATGGAGATATCGAAGTTACCATGTCTTCGGTTACTCCGAATACTCCAATGTCTTTTACAGGATTAAATGGAGATATCGAAGTTTCATTTCCTTCAAACACAAAATTTACAGGCAAAATGAAGACCGATTACGGAGATGTCTACACAAATTTTGATATCGAGTTAGACCGATCGTCAAGCGCATCAGAAATAAGTAGTGGAGATGGTAAATACACTGTTACCATAAATAAATGGATCACCGGTGAAGTAAATGGCGGTGGTCCGGAATTCCTCTTCAAAACACTCCACGGCGATATAGAAATAAGTAAAAATTAGTAAATCACAGAAACGCTAACTGTTTCTGCACGTAACACTTACGAGATAATTAACTTCGCTAATTTAGTGATTCGACTTGGCGGAAAAGTCGAACCACTGAAGCTAGCATAGCCAGCTCTATACCATGAAAAAAATCACTACCCTGCTATTACTGTGTTTATGTTTCGGAGGTACTACAGTAGCCCAAAACTCTGTTCCTAAAGGACAAAATGTAGCCAATTTGGCGAACCCATCTGATAAAACTGATTACCGAGTAGGATCAGAAGACGCACCAACAATGGATGCTGTTCGAATCACAAGTGGTCTTATAATTCTGGATGGACTACTTGATGAAAACGCCTGGAGAAATGCCCCAGTTGCAACAGGTTTTACCCAACGTTTCCCTGTTGACGGTGGAACTCCTTCTCAACAAACAGAGGCTCAAATCTTATATACTGACAAGTATATCTATGTTGGTGTAATGGCTTATGAAACAGCAATTGATTCTACGACAAGCCCGCTTTTTCGTAGGGATGGAAGTGAAACAAGTGACTGGGTTTATGTAAGTTTTGATAGCTACAATGATAAAAGAACAGCATTTACATTTGCTGTAAATCCAAGAGGGGTACAAAAAGACATTTTATATTTTGATGATAATGGAGAAGATGTTCTGTGGGATGCCGTTTGGGAAGCCGAGGCAGTTACTCATGCAAATGGTTGGTCGGTAGAAATGAAGATCCCACTATCTCAATTGCGGTTTAGTTCAAAAGATGTGAATCAGAGTTGGGGTGTAAACTTTCAACGACGTATAGCCAGACATAACGAGTTCAATTATTGGGCTCCTACATCTCAAACAGAGGCTGGAATGGTATCCCTTTTTGGAAGACTGAACGGTATTTCAGATTTGAAGGAACCTCGTAGACTTGAGATAGCTCCCTATGTATCCTCGAGGTTAACCAGAGAGCCAGAACAAGATCCTGATGATCCTTATTATGATGAAAATGCGTTTAATTTTGGATTAGGTGGAGACGTTAAATACGGTTTAACTTCTGATCTAACATTAACTGCTACTATTAATCCAGACTTTGGTCAGGTAGAGGCAGACCCCTCTACGATTAACCTTTCTCAGTTTGAAATTTTCTTCTCAGAAAGAAGGCCATTTTTTCTTGAAGGAAACGAGATTTTCAGATTTGGTCGTACCAGAACCTACAATACAGCAGGTAATCCAAATACTTTCTATTCAAGAAGAATTGGTAGGTCTCCTCAGGGTAATATTGATGATTTCAACATGTTTAATAATGAATCTGCCTTTATTTCAGATAGCCTACAATCTTTATATGAAGATGTACCCGATCAAACGAATATCGCAGCAGCAGCTAAGATAAGCGGTAAAACTAAATCCGGTTGGTCTATTGGCTTGCTTAATGCATATACGCTGGAGGAGACGGCGAATTTCACGGTTAATCAAGGTAACGTCCTTGGCCAAAGTACTGGCTCTTATGCTGTTGAACCTGCTACAAATTACCTAGTAGCTCGAGTTAAAAAAGATATTAATGAAGGGAATACAGTAGCAGGAGGATTTTTAAGTGCTGTAAACAGGAATATTGGAGGTACATATTTCGAAGACCTCCTTAGAGAGTCGGCCTATGTTACTGGGGCAGATTTTGAGCATAACTGGAATGACAGAGAATATGTTGTAAGTGGAACCATCTCTCGGAGCCAAATAAATGGTAATACTGAAACTATTAGGGTTGCTCAGTTGGCACCTCAACGCTACTATCAACGCGTGGATTCTGATGAGCTAAGTATTGATAGCTCTAAAACAAGTCTTGAAGGGTTCGCTACAGAATTAAGTTTAAGAAAGTCATCAGGGGATCATTTCACGGGCTCAGTTACTTATTCGGAGGTAAGCCCAGGATATGAAACCAATGACCTGGGATTTCAAAACCGGGCAGACTACAGAGCTTTGGCTTTTGCTTTCCAATACCAGGAAACTTCACCTAAAAAAGTACAGTACTGGGAGCTTTGGAGTTATCATCTCCACGGTTGGAATTATGATGGAGATAGAATCTGGCAAAACTATAATATCGGTGGTTTCACAAGATTCAAAAATCAATGGTATCTAAACGCCAACATTAATACCTCTTTTGGCAGAGTATCTGATCGCTTGACAAGAGGTGGACCAATCATGAATTACAATAGTGATTATAATTTCAACTTCAATATGGGAACCGACAGGGCTAAACAAGTATTTGTATACACCGGTCAATTCCACCGAAGAGATGTAGAGAATGAGTATGATGATTACTATTGGTTTGGTGTAACTTATCGTCCAACTACTTTTATACAAGTATCGGTTGAACCAGAGATAGGATTTGAGCTGGATGAAGACCAATACGTAGCTACTATTGCCAGAGAAGCAGGTGTGTTTGATGAGGATCAAACTTTTGGTAACAGATATATCTTTTCGGATGCCAGAAGTACACGAATATCTACGGAGATTCGGTTAAACTGGACTTTCAATCCTAAAATGAGTCTTCAAACATTTGTGCGTCCGTTTATTGCATCGTCTCGATTCTCCAATTTTGGCGAATTCAATGATCCCGGAGGCTTTGGATTTGACCGGTATGGAACCGATGAAGGAGATCTGACCGATAATGGTGATGGTTCTTATTCGGTAGATATCGACAGAAATGGAGATGATGACTTCACGTTTCATCGTTCTGATTTTACCTTCCGCTCAATTCAGGGTAATGCAGTTTTCCGATGGGAATACAAGCCAGGTTCGACTTTCTTCCTGGTATGGCAGCAACAACGCGACGGTTCCATTAGTGATGGAGAGTTCAATTTTAGTAGAGACTTCATTGACATTTTTGATCCGGAGCCTGTAAATGTATTTCTGGTCAAGTTTAGCTATTGGTTTGGTAGCTAAAGCAAAACGCTGATTAGAAAAAGGGATGCAAAAGCATCCCTTTTTTTTATTTGTAACATCCTCTGATTTATATTCTCTTAGGTTCGATAGGGCATTATTCCCTCTTGGTACGTTGGGGCTCTCAAAATATCAGTGATAATCAGCGATAGGTTTTTTATGAAAAGCACGTTATGTGTTTGGCTTTGTGCAATAGTATGGGTGCTACTTTTTGGTTCATCTTTTAGTTATGCTCAAAACGTTGCGTCTGATAAACCAAGTCTTAAGGCCGAAAGAGTTGTTTCAGATTCTGAAATTAGGATTGATGGCTTATTAGATGAGTTGATCTGGGCTGCTGCATCTACCGCAACTGATTTTGTGCAGAATTTTCCGAGTGATGGTGGTAAACCGAGTCAGAGAACTGAAGTCAAAGTACTTTATTCAAATCAATATCTATATGTAGGAGCATATAATTATGACTCTGCTCCGGATTCAATTGCTGCCACATTATTCAGAAGAGACGGCGATGAGTTAAGCGATTGGATATTTGTAAGTATAGATAGCTATGATGACAACTTAACTGCATTTACTTTTGGAGTTAATCCTGTTGGAGTTCAGAAAGACATCATGCAATTCAATGATATTGAAGAAGATGTATTATGGGATGCTGTTTGGGAAGCAGAAACCAGCATTAATTCTGATGGTTGGATTGCGGAGTTCCGAATTCCACTTTCTCAACTTCGTTTTACTTCATCAAAAAATGTTCAAAACTGGGGAATAAACTTCGAACGACAAATAGCACGACACGAAGAGTATAATTATTGGTCTCGTGTTCCGAGAGAAGAATATGGCGAAGTTTCCTGGTATGGTACTTTGGAAGGAGTTATGGATTTATCCCGCCCAATACGTCTTGAAGCTCTTCCTTACATATCAGCAGAATTAACCCGGGAGCCGGATTTAGATAATAGCGATCCTTTTTTTGAAGAAAATGACCTAGGGTACAAAATCGGTGGAGATTTTAAGTATGGAATTACTTCTGATTTTACACTAACAGGTACGATAAACCCGGATTTTGGTCAGGTAGAAGCTGATCCGGCAACAATTAACCTAACCAATTTTGAAATCTTTTTTGATGAACAGCGTCCTTTCTTCCTGGAAGGAGGGGATATCTTTTCGTATGGAAATACTGCTTCCCAAAATACATTCAGTACCCATTCTAATTTCTATAGTCGCAGAATTGGTAAAAGTCCTACCGGTGATGTTTTTCTAGCCGGAATTACAGCAGATTTTGAAGATCGACCGCAAGAGACAACAATTGCTGGTGCAGTAAAGGTAAGTGGTAAAACGGATAAAGGACTTTCCATTGGCTTTTTAGATGCATATACATTGGAAGAGAATGCCAGTTTTTTCTTTTCAGGAGATTCAACCAGAGGAAATTTCCAGGTTGAACCTGCTACTAATTTTATGGTGGCACGAATTGAGCAGGATTTAAAAGGAGGTGATCTCCAAATAGGTGGTTTTGCAAGTGCTGTGAACCGATCTTTAGGCGGGTCATACCTCCAAGACTATTTACATAAATCAGCTTATCAAGTTGGTCTGGATGGACAGTATTTTTGGGCTAACCGAAGTTGGGGAGCAAGTGGAGTATTAGCTGCGAGTCAGGTGAATGGGACACAAAATGCCTTGCTATTCACTCAAACTACTTCTGCAAGATATTATAATAGAACAGACTCTAAGAAATTGTCCGTTGATCCTTCAAAAACAAGTTTGGATGGGTACTATGGGGAATTTAGCGTAGGTAAATATGGGGGAGCTGGCCTTTTATATTCCTTCACTTATTCAGAAATGAGTCCTGGCTACGAAGTGAATGATATTGGTTTCCTAGAAAGAGCCGATTATCGAGCTCCACACTTTTATGCAGAATATTTGAACCTTGATTCTGAGCTATTCCGCTTCTATTTGCTTTGGGGATTCGGAGGTTATGCATGGAATTTTGACGGTGATATGATCATGAACTTTTATTCTTCCGGGGCATATTTCCAGCTAAATAACTTGTGGAGTATAATAGGAACAGCAGGCTTTACTGGTAAATTCTATAACGATAGAATTACAAGGGGTGGCCCCGTAATGAGGCGTCCAAAGGACTGGAATACAAGCTTGGAGCTTAGATCAGATCAAACAGAAAATTTCTATGCAACAATTGGGAATAGGTATAGAAAAGATGCTTCAGGAGAATACACTACAACACTTTATGCTTCTCTTAACTACAGACCCACAAGTTTTATTCAAATACAATTTTCACCAACATATATAAAAGAAAAAAACACAGATCAATATCATGATTTTGGGAATTATGATGCTGATATAGCTGATGAATACCTATTCTCTGATTCATTTCTGGATATATTTTATACAGAAATCAGAGTAGACTGGACTTTTACTTCAAAATTAAGTCTTCAAACTTATCTGAGACCTCTTTTATATACTGCGGATTTTCAGAATTTCAAATATTTCGAAGAACGTAAGACCTACGATTTTATACCGATAAGCACTATTACAACACCTGATGTTGTTGACTCTTTTAATGAAGACTTAGACTTCAACTACAAAGCACTTCAGGGGAATGCGGTACTAAGGTGGGAATATCGACCGGGTTCAACTTTCTTTTTTGTGTGGCAGCAGGAGAGAGAGGGAGTGCTTAATAATGACATGTTTGACCTATTCGGAGGAACACGTGATATTTTTGACAATGAACCTACCAATGTGTTCCTTCTAAAATTTAGTTATTGGTTTGGTTCGTAATTTGGCACACGAATTGCGATACTAATACGTCGGTTCATTATCTTCCGGCAAAAGACAACTTAAAGACCTATTTATCATGTATACACAACAACTTACAGCTGAACAAGTCAGGAGCATTCAGGTTACTTTTATGAATAAAGTATACGCCTGGATGTGTTTGGCACTCGCTTTAACTGGATTTATTGCACTTAGAACCGTCTCATCAGATGCATTGATGAGCTTCATCATTAATACTCCTTTCGTACTTATTGGACTGATTATTGTAGAATTAGGCATTGTATTCGGGATGGTAGCCATTATTAATAAGATATCTTCAAATATGGCTATTGGATTATTCTTGTTGTATTCCGCCTTGAATGGGCTCACGCTATCTGTCATACTTTTGGCCTATACTCAGGCTTCTGTTGCTTCTACATTCTTTATTACGGCAGGTACATTTGGTGTGATGAGCATCTATGGATTCTTTACAAAATCAGATCTTTCTTCTTGGGGTAATATCCTAGTTATGGGGCTAATCGGAGTTATCATTGCAAGTGTGGTCAATTTCTTCTTACAAAGTACAGGGCTCTATTGGATCATTACTTACATCGGAGTGTTAGTATTTGTAGGTCTAACTGCCTACGACACTCAGAAACTTAAACGAATGAGTCTTGAAGTGGACATAGAAAGTGAAGCTGGAAGGAAAGGGGCCATTATGGGCGCACTTACTCTTTATCTCGACTTTATTAACCTGTTCATCTTACTCCTCAGAATATTTGGGGATAGAAGATAAGATCTGATATTACAGAAGTTTAAAGCAGCACAAGTGTGCTGCTTTTTTTATATCAATTCGATTTTTTGAGTCAATAACTCTTCCGAGTTACCTCCTATCATGATTTCGAATTCACCAGGCTCAGCAGCAAGTGTACGATCCGGACCATAAAAAGCTAGTGTTTCCCAGGTGATTTCAAATACTACCCGGTTTGATTTTCCGGGTTCGAGTTCAATTTTAGTAAAACCTTTAAGCTCTTTGATAGGTCGAATAGTGGAAGAATAAAGGTCATTGATATAGAACTGAACTGTTTCGGTTCCTTTCATATTACCAATATTCTTCACTTCCACAGAAACAAAAATACGTTCATCCATCTTCATTGTCTGAGAACTAAGTTCCAAATTCGAATACTCAAAAGTGGTATAGCTCAAACCATGCCCAAAAGAATACTGAGGTGTTTTTTCGGAGTCGATATAGTGTGACCAAAACACATATAAAGGATCGATGTCGTCATTTATTGGTCGCCCCGTATTATTTCTGTTATAATAAATAGGTACTTGCCCAACATTTCTTGGAATCGAGATCGCGAGTTTACCTGAAGGGTTGAAGTCTCCAAATAATACATCGGCTATTGCATTTCCTGATTCCGAACCTAGTTGCCAACATTCAAGGATTGTTGACATGTTCTCATATAACCAGGGTTCAGCAATCGGTCGGCCGTTAATCAGAACTACAATCACATTCTTGTTCACTTTGTTGATCTCTTTCAATAAATCAAGCTGTGAACCTTTTAAACCGATTTCAGTTTGGCTTCTACCTTCACCAGATTGAAAACATTCTTCTCCAAGGGCCAAGATTACCATATCAGAAGCAGCAGCAAGTTCAATGGCATCATCAAAGCCAGACCTGTCATCAGCATTAGATAAATCGAGGGTTTGAGTGAATTCAGGAATCCCAGTTGAAAGGGTATACCCCTTAGAAAAACGGACTTCTACATCATCAGAAACTTTATTTTGAATTCCTTCTAGTAAGGATACAGCGCTAAATGGAATCGCTTGAGCTCTCCAGGTACCTATTGGAGTATCCTTATCATCAGCAAGTGATCCTATTACTGCAATCGATTTAGCTTCTTTCGAAAGAGGGAGTTGATTCTTTTCATTCTTAAGTAGAACAATAGATTTTAAAGCAGCTTCTTTTGACGCGTCCCGGTGCTCTTTACAGAATACTTTAGTTTTTTCCAGGTGCTCATCGCAATACTTATATGGATCATCAAACAAACCTAGTTTGAACTTTAAAGTGAGTATTCTTCGCACAGCTTCATCAACAAAGGACTCATCTACTTCGCCCGATTCAACAATTTCTTTAAGGAAAAACTCAAAGCCCTGAGATTCCATGTCCATATCAGCACCAGCCAGGATCGCTCTTTTAGAGGCTTCCCGCAGATCTTTTGCGTACTGATGTTTTTTCATTTCCCCAATGGTATTCCAATCGGTAATGATGAAACCTTCAAAACCCCAGTCTTCCTTCAAAATTCTTCGCTGTAGATGGGTATTACCTGTCACAGGAATCCCATCAATATCATTAAAAGAATTCATTACGGTAGCTACTCCGGCCTCTACTGAAGCTTTAAAAGGAGGTAATACGTGGTTATAAAGAGTATTGGTGTTTAATTCAGTGGTATTATAATCTCTGCCACCAACTATAAATCCGTACCCAGCAAAATGTTTGGCGGTAGCAGCTATCGTATCCTTTCTTGAAAGATCATTTCCCTGAAATCCTTTTACTCGGGCAACTGCAATTTTTGTCCCTAGGTGTGTATCCTCACCGCCTCCTTCTATGACTCTTCCCCAGCGGGCATCCCTGCCTATATCCATCATGGGAGCAAAAGTCCAGTGCACTCCTGAGGCTGCAGATTCTGTAGCAGCGATTCGGGCAGATTTTTCAATCAATTCTAGATCCCAACTACAAGATTCTGCCAGTGGAATAGGGAACATCGTTTTGTACCCATGGATCACATCATACCCAAAAATCAAAGGGATACCTAATCTGGAGTGTTCTATAGCCAGTCTTTGAGCTTTTCGTGTAGCATCAACACCAACAACATTGAGCATTGAACCTACTTTACCCTCGGTAATTTTTTGGTAGCGCTCCTGTTCGTCTACTCCCTCTGGCATAGGACCAGTAATGTCCCAGGTACTTGAATATTGGTTCATTTGGCCAATTTTCTCTTCTAAGGTCATCTTAGATAGGAGATCATTAACAGCCGAAGCAATATCTATGTGTTCTTCAGTTTTTTCAGGATTAGCTTTTACTGCCATTCAAAAAGATTCAAATCATCGTTCAACAGGTAAAGTTAATCAAATTGAATTAATAGAATCTCAGATAAAAAATCTCACAGAGTAGGTATGCTTCTCGACTTAATGAGTATTCGTTCCTTTTTTGTAGCTATGATGAGGTTACTGAACCAGTTAGAATCGTGATAAATTAACCCTTCTCGAATAGCTTCTCTGTATACCTCACGAAATAATTGATGCTGAAAAACTTTTACCTTCCATACTACAATCATTCTTGACCAGTAAATTTGACTGAGCATAATTCCAGCAAAATTGATAGAAAGAATGAATTTATAATCGTGAAAATGAAGTGCGAGGATAATGGATAGGATACACATCCCAATAAATATCAAGTAGGGTATAAGGAGCAAATGAACCCTTGCTTTGACAAGCAGTTTATAGGCATCGTCATTATTAAATAGAAATTTTTTATCGTCCATGAACTGAAAAGCTAACGTATCAATTCAAAGAACAATCAAGAAGGAAAATGTTACATCAGGAAATGAAAATGATACTAATCGTAATTCTAGTTTCCGATTTTCCTGGTTATGTATTCCATTTCATCCCTAATTAAATCAGGATTAGTCCATGGGACAAAGTGATTCATTTCTGGGATAATGACCATGTTGGGATTATTGTGTGGGAGCATATTCTCAATGAAATATGCATTACCCTCGGGGACTAAATTGTCTTTACCCCCCTGAATTACTGAGACAGGCTGAGTAATATTTTTCCAACATGGAATCATTTCTTCAAGCTCTTTTTTTAAGGCTAAGATCTCTTCATTAGTTGAGTATAAAAATCCAGGAAGTATCCATGACAAAACTTTATAGTGTACCGGAATTTGATACCACTTGGTTTTTTCGAGTTCTGGATCAACCGATCCTGCCACACTGATTAATCCATCAACCAACTCTGGGGCATCAATAGCCATGCGCATAATTACTGGTCCTCCATAGGAATGACCAATAAGTGTGGCTGTCGTTTGTTCCTCGATCAACACAGCAAGGATATCTTCGGATTGTTTTTTAAGAGATCGCTCAGGTTTGCCATAATCGCTTTTTCCAAATCCAGGTCGGTCTACTGCTATAAGGTGGTATTTCTCCAATAGTTTTTCATCCGATAAGAATCCCAGAAAATTATCCCATGTTCCTGGAGATCCATGTACAAAAAGAAAAGATGGTTTACTTGTATCCCCGATAGTGATGTAGTGTAAATTTCTACCACGATTATCAAGCTCCTTAAATTCTGGTTGATAGTTTAACCCGGAAAAAGCAGAATCAATTTGTTCTTGGGAAACTGTAAAATCCATGGTATTAAGGAATATGACAATTCCAGTTACTGCCAGAATAGCTACTCCAATTAGAACTCGTTTTAAAATCTTCAAAAGTTTTTATGAGATTCTACTATTAAGAAGTCAAAAAAGCATCATTAAATCGTTAAATAAATTCAATTACAATACTTTTCGGAGTGTATTTAATGGTACTTTAGCGCGTGAATTTTTTTAGATCAGAAAAAAAGTATCAAAAAACCTGGAGAGGGATTTCGGTCGAAATAACTCGGAAAAGGATTAAAAATCTATACGTCCGGGTAAATAGAAGAACAGGACTGGTTCGTGTTTCTGCTCCTATTCACATCTCTGAAAAAGCGATCGAAGGTTTTCTTGATTCTAAATTCTCATGGATTAAAAGACATCAGTTACACTCGGTTAATAATGTTTCTGCTAACCCTTTTTTAACTTACGAAAATGGGGAAGTACATTATTTTTTTGGGAAGCAATTTCAACTAAAACAAATTGATAGAACTCCCGGATCGAGAAAGAGAGTATATATATCAGGAAATGAGCTTGTGATCGAAATTTCTGAGGCCTCCTCGATCGAGCAAAGGAAAAGAATACTCGAGGCCTGGTATAGAAGTGAGTTGAAAGAGAGGATACCTCAACTGGTTCAACACTATGAATCAAAAATGAACGTAAAGGTGAATGAGTATCGAGTAAGGAAGATGAGAACCAGATGGGGCTCTTGTAATATTAGAGATAAAAGAATCTGGTTAAGCCTTGAGCTAGCAAAAAAGAGAGTTGAATGCCTTGAAATGGTTATTGTACACGAAATGACCCATTTATTAGAGCGACTCCATAACAAAAGATTTTATAAACTTATGGACATTTACATGCCAGAGTGGAAAGAATTTGAAGTCGAATTAAATACTCTCATAGACTAGGCAAAATTTTAATTCAATCCATTGAACTCAAGTCAATTATCGGTATCATAAAATTTTCATGGAAGAGAATAAATCAACAAAACCGGGTTTTTGGGATAGAGTAGGAATAGGCATTTCAGGAGTATGTGCTATTCATTGTTTGCTCGTTCCTTTTATCATTTCTTTGATTCCTTTGTGGCCCGCTTTTGAGGAGTTGCATGGATATACACATCTCTTTTTTTTCCTGGCAATAGCTCCAGTAGTTATACTTTCATTGCGAAATAGACATGAATCGTTATCAATTACATTTTATCTGATCTCAGGGGTGTTGATAATTTTTTTGGCCTGGCTCTTTAATGAAACATTAGGAGAACTAGGAGAAGCAGGAGTGACTCTCATAGGGAGCATTTTACTAATAAGGGGACATTGGTTGAATTATCGTCTCAAAAAAGGAAGTTCGGTTCAGTAAGTAATCAGTCCATTAAGGATTTGATCAGTATTTGGGATAGGCTCACCAAGTTCCTTTAAAGTTAACGATGCCACATGGAGTGCACAACCCCAGCTTATCGTTACACCTGCTCCTCCGTGACCATAATTATGAACAATTAATCGATCTTGACTGGTTTTTACTTCCAGTCTCATTTCTTCATTTCTATTACCCATAAATCGATAGCCAACACGAAGCTCTCTATTGGAATAATTATTCAGGTCTATTCCAAAACTATTCCTTATTAACTCCTGGTTGATTGAGATGATTTGTTGAGGAAAGGTTTTGTTATCTAGTTCGGCTAAAGGAGAAGAAGTCTCTTCACCAACCCATTTTCCCTTCTCGTCAATAGACCCTTTTTGTCGGCTTCCCCCTAAAATCCACCCGTCTTTTCTTGGGTAAACATATACATCTTGCAGGGTTCCATTATTGGTACTGTAATATTCGATACCCGGAGAAAAATTATATGATATGGTATTTCCTTTTTGATCTTTTAGAAGGGGTGCGTCTTTAATAAAGAGCAAATGACCTCTATATATCACAGGTTCAAATGAATCTTCAAAGAGCCAAAGACTCCCAAATTCAGAACAGTTTATAATAATCTCCGAATCAAGATCTGATATGGTTTCCTTGGTAATCTCCTTCTCAACAAATGTACCTCCTTGTTTTAGAAATAAACGATATAATTCAGGAAAGTAAATTGGCCAATCTGCAAAGAAGCACCGATACTCCCAGCCTGTTTTCAACTCATATTGAGACTTTATCGGAATGATATCACCTGGATTTAGCACCTTATTCTCCGGCATTATGTGAACATAATCAGGTATATCGGTTTCATCACCGAAAATCTCAAAATGGCGATGTGTAGTTAGTCCAGGGAAGTTAAGTCCATGCAAGTACTTAAATGAAAAAAGGCTATCCCGGAAAATACTCTTCACTTTCGGGTGTACAATTGAATGTGGAATTACAGAAGCAGAGGGGAAAGCACTTACTTCTGTTGGGTCTTTTTTTGAATCAGGAATCTTATAGTACACTGTAACATCGAACCCCAAACTCTGTAACAGGAGCGCGCAACTTAACCCTGAAACACCACGGCCTATTATCGAGATTTTTTTATTTCGTTGGTACACGAGGAGTAAGGGAATGAGCTATTTTCATATATAAATCGACTTAGATATACGCATTTATATGAGAATAAATTAACATATATGAATTCTTATTAACAGAGTCTCTAAAATTAAATTTCTATCTTCATCAAACTTAAATAGGATATTGATATTGAGACATCTCTCTATTCTCTCACTTCTACTTATAGTAATATTATCACAATGTGATAGTATTGAGGTTGCCGATTTTACAGATTACCCTACCAGCATCGAACCCTACCTCATAGCAGATCTTGTAACACTAAATACAAGATATCAACAAGAAAATGAGGGGCACATTTGTTCTACGCTAAATGAATTTGGGTTTAGTGGTTTTAGTAGAGTTTTATTTATTGATGACGTAAATCCATGCCTGGATCGCACACAAGTACGTGTCGAGTTGACAAGAGCTGATACACTTATCCCATTGGCTAAAAAGTCACTGCTCATGAATTCGGAATATACCCTTGTAACTGATACTACGGCATTGATTCTAGATGAGGTAATTCCGCTTTATGGTTGTACAATTTGTGAAGGACCTGATATAAATAGTGTACCCATTGAATATAAAATATCGTTTAAGCCTCAGATATTTGAAGGGGTAAAAGTTAACGACTCCAGGATTACTGTATTTGTCGATTCAATAGGGGTGAATAGAATTTGGGGGAATTGGTTTCCTGAATTTGTAAACCCTGATTTCATAAATATTGGCTATGAAGAGGCTCAAGATATGCTTCTTGGTTGGGATATTGATATGGAACCCTTTACTGGGGGCGACACAGTTTTTACTGTGCAAGAGGAGCACGTGCAAACACTTCCGGAATTCGAATTCTATCCATATAACAATGAAGGAGTGCTTGAGCTAAGAAAAACCTGGAAAGTTTTTATTCAGTTTAATGACGATACTTTTGAGGGATGGTATGCGAATATAGATGTAATAGATGGTCTGTTTTTAGCGATTGAACCCGTTAATGCAGAATCTGAATTTTAAACGGTTGGGAATAGTTCATTTTTAATGTAAAAAGAGAAGATGGTAACATTTTTACCTTTCATTTCTCCTTTGCCCTGAAAAGGACAAGCCCGATAATTAGTAAAAAAATAAGCAGGAAATTGTCTGAATTATTAGGAAAAAAAAAGCGAATATTAATTGTTGAAGATGATATGATCATCTCGCTTGTGATAGAAAATATGGTAAAAGAGCTCGGCCATGAAGTAGTTGGAAAAGCTATTTCAGGTGAAGAAGCAATTAACTTGGCAACAGAGAATAAACCGGACATCATTTTGATGGATATTCGACTAAAAGGTGATATGGATGGGATTGAAGCAGTAATTGCGATCAAAGAAAAAATTACTACTTCGGTCATTTATCTTACTGGTAATTCCGATCGTGTAAATTATGATCGTGCTAAGGCTACAGAATTTGCAGATTTAATTACCAAACCGTTTACGCTTGCAGATCTTACAAAATCACTTGCCCTGATTTAGAAAAAAAATTCCATTTGTGCATCTTTGGACTTATAATTGCGTAGTCATCTCGCAAATTATGGGCGCATTATGAGTACAAAATTCAGGAATTTAAAGAACGATCTTCAAGACCTGGAGAATGATTCCTCAGAATCAGGTATAGGAATCTCTCCAAAAACAGGAGGCGGGGGATCTAAAACGGCGAATTATATCCTTGTAATTGCTTTTGTTGTTACTCTTTTATTCTACGCTGGTAGCAGAGTGACTAATTTTTTTACCGATATAGGTAATCCCATCTCTGAGGCTATTGAATCATTTAATGAATACGACCCTGAATTATTAGCAGGAATGGGGGAAATGATGGAAGACATGGGATACGGAGTGCTCTCTGACGCGGAACTTTCTGCATTAAGAGATGAAGGGGTAACTGCTACCGAAACTAAAAGATTTCACGATTTAGGCTATACTGATCTCACCCTTGAAGAAGTGGTGGAACTTAGGAACGCTGGAGTTTCTGCTTCTGAAACTCAGGAATTCTTCGATGTAGGATATAATAATCTAACCGTTGACCAACTTATCGATTTAGAAAATGCAAACGTTAGCGCAACCTATGCTTCTATGATGAAAGAATTGGGATATTCTTTTACTGTAGATGACTTAACTACAACAAGACGAAACGGAGTTACCGCTAACTTTACAAGTAGGATGATGGATTTAGGGTATACCTTTGAGGAATTGACCAAGGAAAATTTGATCCGAATGAGAAACTTAGATGTCACGGATAATCTTGCTGCACAACTCATTGCAGAACGAGGGGAACGGCCAACAGTGGACGAACTTATACGGTATAAAATCAGTAACCAATAAGTAGCTGCATCATTTTTTATTTCTAAACAAGGTTCATACTAATTACTTTAGAATCCTGATCTCTTAGATCGGGATTTTTTATGCACCAAACACTTAGACATGCCAGAAATTGTTTTACCTGAAGTTGAACTCAATATTCATACTCCGAAAAATCCTACTGAGGCAATGGTTGTTGAGAACTACGTATGTACAGCGGAAAGTAGCCCGAACATAGTTCGTCACATGACTTTCGATATTTCAGGAACCGATTTAGAAGGGAAATTCAGAGTAGGTCAATCTATAGGGGTTCTACCACCAGGTGAAAACGAAAAAGGAAGACCTCATAAACTTAGACTGTATTCGGTATCTTCGCCATCAAAAGGAGAAGGCGGTGAAAGGCATTTAGTTTCAACAACAGTTAAACGCGCGATGGATGAGGTTGATGGGACTTTTTATATGGGCATATGTTCTAACTACCTCTGCAATCTTAAGATTGGTGATAAAGTAAAAGTAACAGGCCCAAGCGGAAAAAGGTATCTGCTTCCGGAAAATATCCATGATTTCAACTACGTGTTTTTTGCAACAGGAACAGGCATTGCTCCTTTTCGAGGTATGATTATTGAATTATTTGAAGCGGGTTTTAAAGGTGAGGTTGCCCTTGTATTTGGATGTCCTTATAGGACAGATGTGCTTTATCCTAAATTCTTTAGTGAAATGGCTCAAGAGAATGAGAATTTTCATTACATAAAGATGATTTCTCGTGAGGACCGCAGAGAAGATGGGAGTAAATATTATGTTCAGACAGCAATTGATGGTGAAACTGAGACTCTTGACCCTATCCTTTCGAAAGAGAATACTTTGATTTATCTCTGTGGGATGAAAGGGATGGAATCAGGTATCTATCATAACCTCGCTAAGAGAGGATATTTAGATTACCTGGTTTTAAAGGGAGATTTAGCAGAGAGAGATCCTAAAGACTGGTCATGGGAAGAAGTGAAAACCCAAATTAAGCCAAGTCCAAGAACATTTGAAGAGGTTTACTAGAAAATGTCTAATGTCCAAAAGAAAATGCTACCAGCTATTTTGGTACTTTTCTTAGGGTTTATGAATTGTACTAATAAGCCTAAACCTCCAAAAAATCCTAAAGATTTAGAGATTTTAGCCAGGAAAATTGAGGCTAAAGTTGAGCCAGGTTTTGTTCTTAGGAGGGATTCGACTAATTCTGATATCTGGCAAGAATTGAAAGAACTCGGGGCTTATGGTGCTCATGTATCTCCAGATACAAGTTCTATAGTGTTTTATATGACCGGTTTCCCCAGGAACTACCGGTATTTCTATCTAATACAAGAACCTGATCACGACTGGGAAAGAAAAATAAAACGACTTGAACTCACTCAGGTCGACGAAAATTGGTACTGGCGTAATTGTAGATTTGGAAGGAGATATAATGTCTCTGCTTCTTGCTAATATCATTTACCGAACCCGGTTACGCCTCCTGAGACAATAAATCGCATAAAGTCGGTTGAATCGGCTTCAATCGGTGTAATGCTTTCCTTTGGTACGATATACAGGTTACCGGAAAAGTTGTAAGAATGAGGGCAGTAGACAGCTACTTCTTGCTCAAGACCAAGGTTGGAAAGGGATTCCTGGGTAATAAAACCAAAACGAGCAAGATCCATTTCTCCAAATTGGATTTTTACAGGTTTAGTGAATTTCTTTTTCTCTCCTACAAATGCTTCAGTTAAATCCTTTAAAGAAGTATAAATGATACTTACCAATGGGGTACGGGTAAGGATATTCTCAAACCATTGTATGATTGGTTTTATAAAAGCCCTGGAAAAAATAAACCCTACCAGCGAGATAAGTACGAAGCCAGTTAAGATTCCAAGGCCTGGGATGTTCCATTCAAACCAGCCAAAGAAAAGATTATTAAAAGTAGCATTTACCCAGTTTATAGTGATGCTAACCAGATATATGGTAGCGCCAACCGGGAAAACAATAAGCATTCCTCTTAAAAAGTAATTCAATATCAGTTTCATAGTATCAGCTTTATTGGATTCTCATGGTTTTTATAGAAGGTATTCAATGAGTAAGAACTGGATTTTTTCTATCTTCCCAGCCTTCGTAAATCGAAATATCCTAGTAGAAAGTTAATGTCCAGGAAGACTTCATCCCAAATCAGAAACGAATTTTTGGAATTCTTTGCAGAGAAAGAGCACGCAATTGTTTCAAGTGCTCCTGTTGTTCCTAAAGAAGATCCCACGTTGTTATTTACAAATGCAGGAATGAATCAGTTTAAACCTATTTTTTTGGGTGAAGAGGAGTTTCTTACACATGATGGAAAAAACTGGAGCCGCGCAGCTGATACCCAAAAATGTATTCGGGTAAGTGGAAAGCATAATGACCTGGAAGAAGTAGGGCACGATACCTATCACCATACTCTCTTTGAGATGTTGGGGAACTGGTCGTTCGGAGATTATTTTAAGAAAGATGCAATTTTATGGGCTTGGGAGCTACTTGTAGATCGATGGGGAATGGATCCCGGGAGATTGTATGCAACTGTGTTTGGGGGAGATGAAGAAGATGGCCTCCCAGTTGATGAAGAAGCTATTGAATTATGGAAAAGCCAAACCAACATCGCTCACGATCATATCTTAAAGTTTGGGAAGAAAGATAATTTTTGGGAGATGGGGGACACTGGCCCTTGTGGTCCCTGTTCTGAAATCCATATTGATCTAAGATCTGAGGAAGAAAGGCAACAGCAAAATGGTGCCGAATTGGTGAACATGGATGATCCAAGGGTGATGGAAATTTGGAATCTCGTTTTCATTCAGTTCAATCGGTTACCAGATGATACCCTTAAAACGCTTCCAGCAAAACACGTTGATACAGGAATGGGTTTTGAAAGAGTATGTGCGGTACTCCAGGATAAATTCTCAAACTATGACTCTGATGTATTCACTCCGCTTCTGGATCAAATTTCCGGACTAGCCGGGTCGAAATATGGTCAGAATGAAGAAAAAGATATTGCTATGAGGGTTATCGCTGATCACATTCGGGCGGTGGTATTCTCAATCGCAGACGGAGCATCGCCAGGAAATGATGGGAGAGGGTATGTAATCCGGCGTATACAGCGAAGAGCAATACGATACGGTTGGGATAAGCTTGGTTTTAAAGAGCCTTTCATGTACAAGTTGGTTCAAACACTTGCTGACCAATTCGAAGAAGTATTTCCCGAAATTGTTGCTCAACAAGAATACATCACTAATGTAGTAAGAGCAGAAGAAAAGAGTTTTTTGAAAACCCTCGGTCAGGGTATCGATATCTTCAATGAAATGATAGAAGGGAAAGAACTACTCTCAGGTGCTGATGCTTTTAAACTACATGATACCTATGGTTTCCCAATCGACTTAACACAGTTGATGGCTCGTGAGAAAGGGATTGAGGTAGATGAGGAAGGTTTTAATAAGAATATGCAGGCGCAGAAGGAAAGAGCTCGTGCTGCAGGGAAATTCACGATCGACCAAAGCCAAACGGGTGAATGGGTACCTGTTACCAAAGCTTCAAGCTTTGAATTTATTGGATATGATGATTTTGAAGCTGAGGTTACTATCACTGCTTACAGAAAAGAAAAAGATCGTTATGCAATTCAGTTAAATAAGACTCCATTTTATGCTGAAAGTGGTGGGCAGGTTGCGGATACTGGGATGCTGTCTAATGGAGAAGAGTTCATACACATTATTGATGTTCAGAAATCGCAAGGTAACTTCATTCATTACACTGAATCTTTACCAGAAGATCTAACCGGAAACTGGACAGCCAGCATTGATCTCGAACGACGTGTTGAAATTCAGAAGCACCATTCCGCAACTCATCTTGCTCATGCTGCTTTAAGGAATATTCTTGGAGATCATGTAGCTCAGAAAGGGTCATTGGTTAATGATTATCATTTGCGTTTCGATTTTTCCCACTATGAAGCGGTTACCGACGAGCAAATTGATGAGATTGAAGCAGAAGTAAATGCAAAAATCCAGGAGAATATTCCTCTAATGGAAGAAAGAAATGTTCCTATTGATGAGGCCAAACAAAGAGGAGCTACCATGCTCTTTGGAGAAAAGTATGGAGATAATGTTCGGGTAATTACGTTTGGAGAAGACTATTCAGTGGAATTATGCGGGGGAACTCATGCAGGTGCTACCGGAGAACTTGGACATTTTAGAATATTTACCGAAAGTTCTGTTGCTGCGGGGATCAGAAGGATTGAGGCATTCGTCGGAAAGGCATCAGATCGACTTCTCAGAGAAGAGAAGAAGCTGATCATAAAGTTTAGGAAAGCGGTCGGGCATCACGAAGACCCTGTTCTTAATGTGATTAAGCTACAGGAAGAGAAAAAAGCACTTGAAAAAGCACTTGAAAAAATAAACCTGCAAAATACTGGTGCCAAACTTGATGAATTGCTTGATTCTGCTGATAGCTTAAATGGCATTTCATTGGTTAAAGGAGAAGTAACTGGCGCTGATATGGGAGTGTTAAAGCAACTTGGCTACGATGCGCTTCAAAAAGCTCCCAAAAATACGGTTACGGTTCTGGCATCAAGAAATGATGAGGGAAAAGTATTTTTAATGGTAGCTGTTACCGAAGATCTCATAAAAGAAAAAGGGCTTAAAGCCGGTGCTCTTGTAGGGCAATTAGGCCGACTTGTAGGAGGCGGAGGTGGTGGACAGCCAAATCTTGCAACTGCTGGCGGACGTAATCCCGAAAAACTAGACGAAGCCCTTGAAAAAGTGAATGAAATCCTTTCAGAATCCATTGGATAGGCAGGCAAAGCAGACGGCGAAAACTTTCAAAAAATTGGATATATTTCGACCCCTTTTCTAGGGAGACCGATAAAAAACTTACTATGGCAAAAAAGAAAAAAGACGACATCGTTTTTGCACCTCGGGGCATAGGCGATTCAAATGATGGAGTTGTTCAAAAAGGTGTAGACCTTCCTCCTGCAACAAAGAAAAAGCATAAAGAGCTTGGCCTTTCAGAAGCTGATTTGTTAGCAATGTACGAACAGATGTACTTGCAGCGACGATTTGAGGAACGAGCAATGCAACAGTATCAAAAAGGTAAGTTTGGTGGTTTCTTGCATCTTTATATTGGTCAGGAAGCTATTTCTACTGGTACGGTATTCGCGTTTGATGATAAAGATGATATTATTACCGGTTATAGGGATCATGGATGGGGCTTATGCCGTGGAATTTCTGCTAACGAGGGAATGGCAGAACTTTTTGGTAAGGCTACAGGCTGTTCCAAGGGTAAAGGGGGCTCAATGCACTTTGCTAACTCAAAAGAGCACTTTTGGGGTGGTTATGGTATTGTAGGGGGGCACATCCCCATCGGTGCAGGCTTTGCATTTGCAAACAAATACAAAGGTACAGGAAATATATCGGCAACTTTCTTTGGAGATGGAGCAGTAGACCAAGGTGCACTACATGAATCCATGAATATGGCTCAACTCTGGAAGCTACCAGTTCTTTTTGTAGTTGAAAACAATGGGTATTCCATGGGTACAGCTGCAAAACGTCATACTGTTGCAGAAATCGTTGACCGCGCTAAAGGATATGGCATGAAAAGCGCAGTTATTAATGGTATGGATGTATTCTCCGTTTATGAGAAAATGAAAGAAATAGCGGATGATGTGCGCGAAAACTCTGAACCTTATTTTGTGGAGATTCGCACCTATCGATATCGAGGTCATTCCATGTCAGATCCTCAAAAGTACCGTACCAAAGAAGAGCTTGAACAGTATCAAAAAATCGATCCGATTCTTCGATTGAAAGATTACATATTATCGAATAAGCTTGCCGAAGAAGCGGTATTGAAAGAAATAGAAGATAGAATAGAGCAGGTAGTGCTTGATGCAGTAACCTTCGCTGATGAGTCTCCTTTCCCTGAAATAGAGGAAATGTATGATGACATGTTTGTTGAAGACGAACCTTACTTCCACGTTTAAAATTTAGTTGAATTAGATAATGGCAGAATTACAATTCAGAGAAGCAATAAAGCACGCTATTGATGAAGAAATGGATCGCGATGAAAGAGTATTCATCATGGGCGAGGAAGTAGCAGAATATAACGGAGCTTATAAAGTTACCGAGGGCTTACTTGATAAATATGGGTTCAGAAGGGTTATCGATACCCCCATTTCGGAGCTTGGCTTTGCAGGGATTGGCGTTGGTGCTGCAATGCATGGTCTTCGTCCAATCGTTGAGTTTATGACCTTCAACTTCGCCGTATTAGCCGCTGACCAGATTATTAACCATGCAACCAAGGTGAAGTACATGACCGGCGGTCAGGCAGATTGTCCTATCGTATTCAGAGGGCCTAATGCATCGGCTGGACAGTTAGGAGCAACTCATTCGGTAGCATTCGATTCCATGTATGCTCATTTCCCAGGATTGAAAGTGATTTATGTTTCAGAACCTGATGATGCAAAAGGATTGATGAAATCGGCTGTTAGAGATGATAATCCTGTATTATTCATGGAATCCGAACAAATGTACGGAATGAAAGGAGAGGTTTCTGATGTCGAAGACTATATCATTCCAATTGGTAAAGGAAAGATCAAACGTAAAGGAAGCGATGTTACCATAGTAGCTCACGGTAAGATGTACCATGTAGCTGTACAGGCTGCGGCTCAACTTGCAAAAGATGGTGTAGAGTGTGAGATCATTGATCCAAGAACGGTAAAACCTTTAGATCTTCCTTTAATCATTGAATCTATCAAAAAGACAAACAGATGTGTGGTGGTTGATGAAGCACATCCATTTGCAGGTCTTGCTGCTGAAATAGGATTTTCTCTTCAAAGAGAAGCATTTGACTACCTGGATGCTCCTGTTCAAAGAGTTACATTACCAGATGTGAATGCACCATTCTCTAAAAAGCTATTTGATGCCTGGTTCCCAAGTCCGAAACAGGTAATTGATGCAGTAAATCAGGTTACATACAGAACTTAAAATCACTCAATAAAAGAAGCTATGGCCATTAAGATCGAAATGCCCAAACTCAGCGATACCATGGAAGAAGGGGTAATCGCAAAATGGAATGTAAAGGAAGGGGATACTGTAGAAGCAGGCGACATTATTGCTGAGGTTGAGACCGATAAGGCAACAATGGATGTAGAAGTATTCGATGCCGGTACTATTCTGAAAATTGTTCCCGGAGAGGGAGATGCGGTACCATTGGGTGGTATAATTGCAGTAATTGGAGAAGCTGGTGAGGATATTAGCGATCTACTTGAAGGTGGAGCTTCTGAAACACCCAAAAAGGAAGAAAAGCAAGAAGCTGTTGTAGAGGAAAAAGCAGAAGCTACCACTTCTGCTCCACAAGCTTCCGGATCGGACAATGGAAGGGTTAAAGCATCTCCATTAGCAAAAAAGATTGCTGCAGATAAGGGTATCGACCTTTCAGGGGTAAGTGGTTCGGGTCCTGAAGGAAGGATTATCAAAAAAGATGTAGAAGGATTTAAAGAAAGTGGTGGGCTTACAAAACCTGCTCCTTCTGCTGCTCCTGCTCCAGTATTTGACAGTCTGGAAAGCAAGGAAGTAAAGGTTTCTCAGATGCGGAAAACAATTGCTCGAAGGTTATCGGAAAGCAAGTTTACCAATCCTCATTTTTACGAGACTATTGATATCGATATGAAGGCTGCAGTAGCTGCACGAGCATCAATGAACGCAGCTAATGATGTTAAAATAAGCTTCAATGATATTGTTGTTAAAGCCTGTGCAATTGCATTAACGAGACATCAGGCAATTAATAGCTCATGGCATGGCGATATCATTATGGAACATGGCGATGTAAATGTAGCGGTTGCTGTAGCTATTGATGAAGGGTTAATGACACCAGTCATCAATCATGCAGATAAAAAGGGATTAGCTCAGATTTCTGCAGAAACTCGTGAGCTGGCTGGTTTAGCAAGAGATCGAAAGCTTCAGCCTGATCAAATGGAGGGAAGTACATTTACCATTAGTAACCTTGGTATGTTCGGTATTGAAGAATTCACCGCTATTATTAATCCTCCGGACGCCTGTATTTTAGCAGTAGGTGCGATTCGTGATGTGCCTGTGGTTGAGGATGGCGAAATTGTTCCCGGAAAAAGAATGAAAGTTACCCTGTCAAGCGATCACAGAGTTGTTGATGGAGCTAAAGCTGCCCAGTTCTTAAATACTGTGAAGCAATTGATTGAAAATCCTCTTTCCATGCTTCTTTAACCGTACTTTTCTTTGGACTCAAATTAGTTCGTGATAAAATCTCTTTGCTAAAATATACCCCTGTGTCATCCTGAACTTGTTTCAGGATCTATTGGGGTTAATAAGCCGTTGATAGAAAAACTTTGTTTATCAACGAATCAGTCACTACAGATCCCGGATCAAGTCCGGGATGACTATCAAAGAAATAAAAAGCCCTTCTTTATAAGTACTCCAGGAAGAATATTACCGGATTCATTGCAGGGATTCTATTTTGAATCCGGTTGAAAAGTGAAGACGCGTCATTATAGTTTTCGAATCGTTCTGTCATGAGATAGTAGTTTCCATCCGTAGAACGCTCAATAATAGTACTCACGCCAAGAGCAGACTGAAGACGGCTAGCCAGGATATCAGCAGCATCCCTTGTCTCAAAAGACTCTAAATGAATTTGGTAAGCATAGTCATATTCAGCTACATCTTCTGTCATAGGTTTGATAAAGATGTTTTCTCGAACACCTTTTTCCCGAAATGAGCTTAATTGTGAAAGTACATTTTCCCTGGTAAGGAACGGCCCCGCTACTACATTATAAGTAGAGGCTCTTCGGGTCATAAAAGTTTGTATTCCAAACTCATCCAGTACATTCACGGAATAATCGAGTGCATTTTGCTGGTTTTGGAACGCTCCAAATTGAATCTGGTACTGCAAAGGTGATGGTGAAGTAACCCCAGGAGTGTAACACTGATGGATTATACCTAGGGATTCATCATTTAATGCCTCTGAAATTTCACGCTGCGCTAACATTGCCTGACCTAGCGAAGCAAATTCATTAGACCGAATTGAGTAGGATCGGTTATTGTAAGAAACTTCAAAGCTGTAATTGGTTTTGGATTGAGCATTAGATGCTACCTGAAAACCAGATGATAGAGATTGGAAGCTCCCGGCATTTACAGAAAAAGAACATGAAATTGTTCTATCGGTAAAAACCGGAATGGCCGCTAAATTAACTGTATGATTTCCAGGTGTCTCTTGTACGGTTTCTGGTCCTGGTTCCTGAACTCTTAGCGGTGTTGTTGGGGTTTCTTCTTGCTGTTCAGGTACAGCTTCAGCAGTAGAAGAAGAAGTAGGAGATTCAGTGGTTTCTTGTTCTTGTTCAGGCTCCTCAGATTGATTCGCTGTCAGAGATTGTATTAACTCAGTAACACTGGGCTCTTCTTCTTGATTCTCTATCTCCGAAGTTTCTATAGTTTCTTCTTCAGATGAAGCGAACTGTTCCTGATTTGCTTTTCGCTCTAAAGCTTCGGTGGTATAATATAACCTCAACACGATTCTTCGATTGAGTTCATTACTTGCAAGAAATGGGTTTCCAAAAGAGTCGAATTGGATTAAAGGTCTTGAATCAGCATAACCTGAAGCCTTTAGCCGGGAAGTTTCTATTCCCATGTAATCAAAATACTTCACCACATTTGATGCTCTGGCAGTCGATAGCTCCCAATTGGATGGGTATATATCTGATGATATAGGAACATTATCCGTATGGCCTTCTACATCAATATTAAAATCATCATGAGAAGTTTGTTGGAATGCCCTTATCACGTGATTTAATAAGTCCATTCCGTCCAATTGTATGGTTGCGTTTCCGGATTGGTAGAAATCGTCTCCCCGAAAACGGATAACCAAATCATTTAAATCCCGAAGAAGTTCAAGTCTTCCTTGTTCTATTTGTGGCTGTAGTAATTCTTCGAGTTCTTCCTGGATATCCTCAATCGGAGTAGTTATAAACTCGGTTTGATCAGCTAGTTCTCTAAATAAAGTAGAAAGTGAAGAGAACTCTTCTTTAGCAATCTGGGAAACGGAAAGGAGAATAATTAAAAAGCCAAGTACGATGGTAATAATGTCCAGGTAACTTACCTGCCAGCTATTTTCTTCCTCCGGGTCGAATGGTTCTTGAGGGAAGAGCGAGTTTCCAGTCATATTTAAGGAATCCGGATTCAAGAAAAATCACCCCGAGTTAAAGCGAACTTTTTCCGCGTTTCATATGCGCCTGTAGGCGATCATAAATTTGAAGGGAAGTCTTTTGTTCTTCAATTAAAATGATACCCTCAAGTATTAATTTTTCACGAAAATATTGCAATGAAGCAATATTATTGAGCTTTTTTGCCATTGGGGTAAATATGAAATTACCAACAATAATCCCATAAAGTGTTGTCATAAGGGCAGCTCCCAAACCAGAGAGCAAAGATTCAACTTCACTAAAACCTGAAAGAATCACGATTAAACCAAATAGGGTGCCTAACATACCAAATACTGGAGAAGTTCTACCCATACTTCCAATTATCTGATTGATTTGTTGTTGGCGTGTATAATTTTCAATGATATTTGTTTCTCCAAGTTCTCTGAGTTCTTCAGTGCTATAGTTGGTATCCAGCACCGAAAAGAGGTAGCCTTCAAACTGGTCGCTGTAAGTTCGGCTTAATTCAGAAACGGCAGCAACTTTGTCCGCATTAATTACTTTTTGCCATTCAAGTACATTATCGATGTCCTTTTGGAGCACCTCATCCGTAATGGTGCTGTGAGAGAAAAGCTTAGTACTATCCTTAAGAGCTTGAAGAACCTTTCTAAAAGGATAACTGATAAAAACGCTAGCCGAAATTCCTCCAAAAACTATAGCAAGACTCGGGATATTTAGTATTTCATAGGCTGGGGGCAGTAGATTAAACTCAGTAAACCCCATTACCAGTAAAGAACCCCAAACCATAATGGTTAAAGAAACCAGAAAGCTTAATATGTTAAGTATGGAGGTTCTCACTTAAAAATTTTTTTGAAGATTTTCATCAATCAATCCATAAAGCTGGAGTTGCTGAATTACATAGGGAGAAGGTAGAATGGGAACCTCAGGATCTAATTCCAAAGCTCTTCTCCAATTAGATACAAACTCATCTGGTTGTCCTAATCCCAGGTAGATACTGCCTCTAAGGGCAAGTACATCTGCATTCTCTTTGATTTGAGCTGCTCTTTGAATTAAGCTAAGCGCCTCGGGATATTCTCCCGTAAAAAGCTTTTGCTGAGCCAGGATATAGAAATTAACGAGTTGGTTCGCTTCTGAGTTATGTTTTTCGAAAAGTTCTTCTCTGTAAAGTTCTTTTAAATCCAGGGCGAGTTGCTCTTCAGTTGATAAGGTATCCGGTTGAGGTGTTGGCTGGGATTCAGAAATTAACCCAGCTTGTTGTTCATTTGGTGTATCAACTGGTTGATCAGTATTTACAGTTTGACGGCTTCCTGAGCAGGCTACTAAAGAGAATGCTATTCCGCCTATCAAACATAGACGTGCTATTTGTGATATGAAGAGCGGCCTAATCTTCACGGCTTTTTCTCACTTCCTTTCTAATAAGCTCCATCATCTGCTTTTTAACAACCTCGGTATCTTTATATGGTCTCCCTTTAATTTCGTCTAGTTCAAGTCTTATAAGTCGTTGTTCTCTTCTTGCTCGAACAGAAAGTATTTTATCAATCAGCTTTGGATCAAGATCAACGATAGCGTCTAATAAGGTAGCAGTGTTTAAATCTTTCAGAGCTTCTTTGATAATGTTATCAGTAATATTGATTACCTGGTCAATAGTGATAAACTGTCCTTCGATAATATCTCCAACTGCAGCATTGGAAGCCTTAAGCTGGTCAATATATTTCTGTTGTTCATTAAGAGGGAGTTTTTCCAATACAGGAAGAATATTCTCAGCTCCAAGCTTTTGTTCTTTTTCTTCTTCAATAAGATCCATAGCCTTATCAAAGAGACGTGTTGAAATCTCATTCTGAAGTTGGAACGGGAGAGTACCAACCGTGGTCATTTTAAGCATGAGGTTAGTACTTTGGGTAGGGCTAAGTTTCTTTAGTACCGATGCTGCTTTTTCTTCAGGAAGATAATCAAGGACCAAAGCTCCGGTTTGGTGGCCTTCATCACCAATCAACTTCACTATTTGCTGCTCGTTGATATGCTCGAGGAATTTAAACAGTGTGATATGCCCGCTTTTTCTGGCATTCATGCTTTCTGCACTTCCGGATTTAAGCATAGTATTGAATTTCCGGATAACGGTGCCTTTCACATCAGAAGTAAGCGGAGGCATTTCATCAGCCAATTTAGAAATAGCTTCATAATTCTCAGGCTGCATATCTGACTTAAGCGTCCTTAGCAAGTGCTTATCAACACTACAAGCTACTTCAGCAGCTCTCAATACACCTTCCTCTGGGTTTTCAGCCATCCAGTATTCAAATAACAAAGCTATTTCCTGGGGTTTGTTGAAGAAGCTTTGAATTAATTCATTAATCTCTTGTGAGATATCACCATCAGAGCTACCCACCATCACCTGCTCTACACGTCTGGCTCCAAGATCGGTAATATTGATATCGTGCTTAATACTTTCTCGTTGTTGGATAGGGGATATGGTCTCTTTAGGTCGGTTAAAGAAACTATTCACAAACATGATGAGTCCGAAAAGTAGTAAGAGGACAAAGCCAGGAATGTATTCTCTGAAAGAAGCCACCAGATTAAAAGTTTCAGGCTGTGTTTCTACAATCCTAATTGGATCTTCGGTACCAAATCTGGGAATAGATATTTGCGATATGGTGATTACATCTCCTCTGCTCTCATCTATTTTTGAGGCTATTCCCGTCAGTAGTCGCATAAACTGTACTTCCTGGGCAGTAAAAGAAGTGTCGGCATAGATGCTTACTGCTATGCTATTCAATTGAAGGGATCGTACCGTACTCTGGTTAATAACCGTTTCGGGAGTACCTGCGGTAGCGGATTCTCTTAGGTTTTCTTGTGGAAGGAAGGGAAGACCGGGCATGATCACCGGTTGAGACTGATTCCTTACAATTTGATTCTGGGTGGTTTCAATAGTCTCATCCACAAACTCCGCGTCAATATTTACATCAACAAAGAACTTTTTACGATCAAAGTAATTAGCAAGGAGTAGATAAATTTGAGAATCATAGCTTTGTTCCAGGTTCGAAACCTGTAGAGCAAGCGATTGAGAGTTATTAGCATCAGTTGCTGTCTGTGCTAATCCAAAGGAAATGATTACTAAGCTCAATAAAAAAGCAATAGATAATCTCTTGAGGAGAAAGCTTACCCATATAAAGCTAGTAAGCCTTTTTTTCGATGAGGTGATATGTTGATTTTCAACGCAAAGCATTGCCTTAATCCGATGAACTGACCGTGACTCGCTGATCAAGAGACTCAAGAGTTGGAATAAAAATATCGGGATCAAACCGAAGGGCCATCCTCCAGCTATTCACTGCTTCCAATCTTTTTCCCTGGAAGTACAAAATACTTCCTTTCAATGCGTAACCTTGTGCCGTCTCAAATGCCTGTAATGACTGCTCAATATACTCAAACGCTTTCTCAAAGTCCCTTTCATAGAATTCATTTTGCGTTAGAATAATCAAACGTAAGGCCTCTTCAACCTTAACAAGTAGCTCGTTTTCATACTGAATAATCTCAGGATCGTTCCTTATTTCATCGGTTACATCATCAAGGGTAAGACTTGGAACAGCTTCGGTAAATAATGTAGAGTCCACTTCCTCTTCTTCAGGAATAAGGTCTCTTGGTACAAGCTGGAAAGATAATCCTTCAATAAAATCTCCATCCGGTCTGGAAACCACCTCAAAATCAAGTTTTTCAGGTATGGATTTCATATTCAGTAGATCCAATTGTGAGGGGTCTACAAAGAGCTCATATTTTCCGGGAGGAATTGGATACTCATAAAAACTACCATCTGAGAAGGAACGAATCTCTTTAACAGTTGAATCGCTTTGTGCTCTAAGTAATAGCTTTACCCCACCAATTCCATCGGTAAGTCCGTCTTGATATACCCGTTCTAAATATCCTTCCATTAATCCGGAAGTATAGAATGCTAAGTCTAATTTTTTAAAAGTATTTGGATCAGTTACAACAGAAAATTGATCAACCTGAGGTACAAGCATTGGGTTTGTTATGGAAGCTTTATTGATTTCCATATTGTATCTGAAATAAGGTTGAAGCTGGGTGTAATAGAGTACACCGTTTTTTAACCTTTCTGAAGCTCCGCTCCGTTGGAGACGAAGGTTTACTTCAGGGATTTCTTCATCACCTTCATCCAATCTGTTGTTGTTGTTGTTATCGACATACATTTTTAAAGCAGCTCCAGAACGTCCTACCTGATTTCGGCTCGTAAGGAGAAAATTGCTGTAATTAGGATCATACCCAATGGATCCTCTCAAAGTTTGAGAAACACTATATGAACCTCCAAAGGTTGTTGCGGTAGTACTCGATCTGGTTTTAATCAAATCGATGACGAAACTAGCCCGAATAGTGTTTGAGTTAGTTAAATAGTTCCGTCCATAAGAAACCTGAAGACGACCATTCGAAAATAAATTTCTGGAAACAAGAAACTCGGATGATTGGAATTGATTTACAGCGGGTAAATACCTGGCTTGAGCTCTTAAAAAAGTGCCTCTAAGAAATATTGGGATATTGGGATTTCTCGAAAAATTATAGGTTGCAGAGGATTCAAGAGTTGCAGAAGAAGTAGGATTTAAAACGTCGAATTCATCAATATATCGATCACTAAATCCCATCCTAAGGCTTAGTTTTTGGATTCGAGTGTTTATATCGTACCTAAATGTGGTAAAAGTTATTCCCTCTCTAACTCGTGTAAATGCTGAAGCTCTCATATTCAATGGAATCCTGAACAAATACAAAGGGTAAAAAAAACTAGTTACTAATTGTTGATCACTTCCTCCTGCATTATAAATCCCCGAGCTGGCAGTAAAGTTTGTATAGTCAATATTAAAACTCGCGGCATTAGGATATACTGAGTTAATTGTTGCTCGATAATAGCCATCTGTCACACCTTCGAAAGACAGTATATAGCTTCTTAGAAAACGCAGTGAAGCAGTTCCTGTATAAGACGGTTTTGAATCGCCAGCATCAGTTTCATAGTACTCGACTCCTCCTTTTAAAGTTAACCAGGGAGTTAATCCATAGGCCATATTTCCCTGTAATGCCATACTTCTTTCAGTAGACCCAATAATAGGGTTGTCAAGGATTCCTGCATTTAATTTATAGTTCAAAGTGCCTTTTGGCTGGAATGAAAAAGGGACCTGTACCCTGGATCTTCTCTCAATAATTTGACCGGTAGGCCCATAGATCCTTACGTCCAATTGTGAAGACCCATAATAAAGAGGGGTAAGGAAGCGATAATTTCCAAGTTCATCAGCTTGTTCGAACCCCACTAGGGCATTGTTTAAGTACAACTCAACCTCAGATTCAGGAAAAGTATTTCCCTGTACCTCAAATTCATCAAAAAATCGTCTTGGTTCTATTGGGTCGTTGGCGATTCTAATCCCGGTATATTCGTTGGTTAGTACTCCATCGAGGGTAGTTTGGCCAACAGTAACTTCGCTTATAAGAGGTGTTTCTCTAATGAGATATCTCCATCTTAAATTATCCGTTGAAGTGACCTGATTGTCCTCTGATGCTACTCCAAAAACAGAACCTTGTAAATCTCCACCGACTAGCTGTAAACCAAGATTAGAATTGTAGTTGAATGCATTAGTATTATTGGAAAAATTGGAAGACAATGAATAATCTAAGAATCCACCATCTAAAAGAGTGACATTTCTGCCCTGTAGCAATGGATAGTAAGTTCTATCTGCAGTATTCCTCTCCGCTATTCTTCTACGTTGCCGTCTAATCGCCGATTGAATGATAGGTAATTCTTTTTCAGTTTCTAGATTTAGTGTTAGGTTGCTAAAATCAACAGAAAAGTCTAATCCAAAAATCTCACTATAAATTCTTGGAGGTAAGTAGAAATCAACTTCTGTTAGAATATAGTCTTCTGTAGTGATGGGATAACTTTGATCTTCGAATGTTATAATATTTGATTCGAGATCTATCAAATATGATGCCTGCTCAGAGCCAAACCGCCCGCTTAATACAAGTCCTTCTAGAGAATTCTCAACCTGAAAGATATTAAATACACCTTGTGCTGGAATAAAAAAGACATCCTCTAAGTAGTATGTAACTACTACGTCATTGATAATACCCCTGTGATTGAAGTCTAAATAAACTTCAAAGGCGTCATCACTAGTTTGGGCTAATACATTTTCGTTTTGTATTAGGTTAATACAAAAGAAGAATAGGGTAAGAAAGAAGAGGTTTCTGTATAGCCCTAGATTCACCTTTTTGTGAATGTAGATGTTTGCGAGATTGGTTGCATTTGAACCAAATCCCCAGCCGCGATATCAGCTCGCTGGCTTTCAAACATCACACGCACAGTATAGGTGCCTGCTGGTAGGTCAGAAATATCAAATTCATGTTTTAACGCACCATCGAAATACAAAGAGGTGGATACGAAGTCATTTTTAACTACCTGGCCACTTGCATTCACCAATGATGCGGTAATTGAGCCTAAGAATGGGGAATTACCGGTTCTTAAATACGATGTGAGAACAGTTAGTGTTTGGTTATCATCAGATTGGGTAGATTCAATATCAAGTACTTCAATACCTGTACTTAAATCTCCTTTCTTAAAGAATAAACCGGTTACCTGCTCTACGGTTATAGCCACCCTGGCTGAAACTGCGTCATTTGCCTGAAGCTCCAGTGGAGGTGTTTCAGGAGAAGAAGCTGTTTTAATTCGAGCCCAATACATTCCATCTTCGAGATCATTTGGGGGGCTTAATCGCAATCGTACTACTTGGCGTTGACCTGGTGCAATTGTGAAGTTTCTGGGGAAAGCGCGCACATACTCTGCAATAGAATACTGCTCTTCAACTTCCTCATTATCCTCAACAACTAAGCGTTCTCCAGTGTCGTCATTCTGGCTGTAGTTGAAAATAAAGTCGATAGAGATTTCCTGGGTCTCATTTGAACCGTTAATAACCATATAGGTGCCGAAGCGTGCATTACCATCAATAAAAAGATTGGTAGGAGCTATGGTTACTTGGGCTGATGAGGCGAAAGGGAAGGCTATCGCTATAAGAATACCCGTAAATAGACTTATTTTTTTCATGTCGCTAGATGATACTTTAATTCTAATATATTAACGAAAAACCTCAGACAATGGGGTAAAGTTAATTAATTAGGCCATTAGTACGAAATATCATTACTAAAAAAAAAGTCCCATCGAATAATGGGACTTTTAAGGCATGCGCATAAAGCGCAATTCATTTTCTTAGTACTGGATAGTTACTGTAATTGGAGAAGCAGTTCCACCACCACTAGTGCTGTATGTACCTGAGCCAGCAGCTGCATCAAGAGTTCCACCTAAATAAAGTGTCAAGTTTCCACTTGCATCGAAGTTTAATGTAGAGCCACTTGTATGAGAAGCTTGGCTTGCGCTATCGTATCCAACAGTAACGAAGTCCAATGGATCAGAACCACTTTGAGTTAAAATAGCATCAGAGAAAGAGAGAGTAACAGTTCCTGATGCAGTACCAGTCATTCTAACGATACCGTAAGAAGTAGAAGTTCCAACGTTAACTTCAGTTGTTCCATCATCTGGTCCAGCAGCAAGAGTACTAGAAGTACCAGTTTGAATAGTTCCTAGATCGATATTTTGATCTGCGCTAATGGTAAGAGCAGCTTGAATTTCTGCAGTAGCAGTTACAGTTGCTTCTTCCTGAGCAAATGTATTAACACTTGCAAAGGCTACTAACATAAAAACGGAAAGAGTAAGTTTTAAAGATTTCATGATCGTGTTCGTTTTGTTTTAAAATTTCTTTTTGTTGTCCTGCGAAAAAATTATTGATTAAGTGACCGTCCATCAAGTTAGATTCTTTTAATTAGGGTCTCTTAATCAATAACAGTTAAGAGGGTAAATCATCTAATTAACGATCTGATACAAGTTTAACCATTTATAGTATGTGGTACAGTTACGTTCCTTTAATTAAGAAAACCTTAATCTTTCAAGGAAACACTAGTCATACTCTATAGAAAGGACGATATCTGACTCATAAATACCACTAGCGATATCATTAACATAGATTGAGCCAAATACAAAGAGGAACATTTCTTTCCAGATCTCGGGTGAATTGGAACTAATAACGTCTCCGTATTCATTTATAGGGAGTAATCCTTTATTATTCTCTAATACTACTGCTTCCCTTGAAGATCGATTTCCTTTGTTGTTATAGGCAATTTGTAAATCAATGGGAATAACATGAGATATTGCGGGATTTATGTGAGTTAATTCATCTGGTAAGATTAACTCTATAAATACATTTTGTGTATAATATGCCCGTACACTGAAGAGCCCTGCATTAACATCGCTAATCCCAATAGATTGCTCTCCTGCATTAATATCAAAGCTACCAAAATCTAATTCTTGCTCAACTGTTGCGCTTAATTCTGGCTCAATGCGAATCTGAAGGTTAATGAATTGAGCAAATAATGACTCTGGCACAAGTCCAAGGAGGAATAATGCTACTGTAAAGAGAAGAATATTTTTTTTTGGCCTAGTCATATTGGACGGTTATCAAAATGTCCCCGGAATAATTCCCGGCGTCAACAGTTACTCCAAAAAAATCTAAATCACCGTAAATATACAAATAAGCGGTCTCATTAAATGCCGAGGGATTATATCCTTCATATACCGGAGTAGGAGGAGGGCCAGGAGGGGCATTTCCCCTGTACTTAATTGGAAATTGAGCACTGGCAGTTAATCCAATAGTAGTCATCAATATAGCCTGAGAAGTACTATTAGTACCTTTATTTGCGTAGGCTGCCCTAACTGTAAAAGGTATTCTACAGTTGGATGTACTGCAAGGAGCACCATCAAGTGTTAAATATTGTGGACCGGTAACATCTACAATTACATCCAGGTAACTTACTCCTTCAATCGAAAGTACCTTTGCGTTAAATAAATCAACTTCCTGATCTATACCCGTAATTACTAATCCAAAATCAAGATCAGAAGCAGGGGTAAGGTCAGTTAATGTCATAGTATACTGACTGCTATAACTTCCGAAATCAATTTCCTGCGCCGTAATAGAGGGTAGATTCATGGAGAGCAATATGAATAAAAGGAGATATGTATATCTCTTCAATAGCATAAGATATTAGATATAGTCGATCTCTATGGTAAAATCACCTTCATAATTACCTGGTTGTGCATTTGTAAGCACAACTATACCACCAACCCAAATGTGATACTCTCCATCCAGATTAAATTTTAACGTTTGATTTTCGTTTTCTATTACCTCAGAACTTGACTGATCTTCTATGTCGTTTCCTGATAATTCGTAAGTAAATATGAGGAAGCCAGGTCCTTCAATCCTGGAAAGTCTTCGCTCTTGTAAAAAATTA
The DNA here is from genome assembly GCA_003712055.1 of Balneola sp. Taxonomy (NCBI): domain Bacteria; kingdom Pseudomonadati; phylum Balneolota; class Balneolia; order Balneolales; family Balneolaceae; genus Balneola; species Balneola sp. Next base: position 626,924 of record RHLJ01000001.1, on the reverse strand, counting down.
AGCCGGAATTCAGCCTCTGGAGTTCCAACTGCAATCATATATCCCGCATTCGCATCTACTACAGGATTCACATAAATCTCTTCTTGACCAGGCTGAGTATTACCAAAAGTCATGGATTTTACAGTAATTAGTTCAATGGATTGAGCTATTCTAGTAGAAATACCAATTGTACTTGAGAGGGTCTGAGTCTCTTGTGCTTTGGCTGAAGAAGCTTGTAGGAAGGTGAAGATAAATATGGTTAAAAGGAGAACCCTCATCAGCGCTAACTATAGTTTTAATAAAGATCATCTTCTCTCTCGAGATTAACCAATTAAGGTTTCTTAATTAACCAATTATAATAGCTGATGATGAAAATTACCAGGCGAATGCATTAAAATATAAAGCATCTAACGAGACTTCATTATATAATAACCTCACATTCCTCTCCATGACTTCGGTGTATTTCCTGTAATTAGCAGTCATCTCAAAATTATATGAAATAGTTTGATTTCTAAATCTGGCCGGAAAGTTAATAGTAACACTGTAAACACTATCTATGGGCTCACTATCAATAAGGTAATAGGGTCGGAGTGAATTTATAGGAGGTATATTCCCTACGATTTGAAGCTGATCTCTGCCTGGCACAAAAGTACTGTCCTCAAGCTGAGGTTTCATATTTACATTAAAAGTGACGGATTGTCTTGCCTCTGCCTGGTTTGAACTAAGTAGTATTAAACCAAAAAATAGAAATGCGATAGCTAATCTCATGCAAATTAATTTGAAGTGTCCGTAATTTCTTCTTTCCAGTATACAATGGAGAATACACTCTCTCTAGGAAAGGATGGTGGAATATTTCCCTTTAAACGACCATCATACTGATAGTTCTTCTGATATCCTGTTACCATTGTACTCCCTGAGAAAGTTCCTACTGGACCTCTGTTTTGTTGTATTAGTCCACCTAGTAGGTTCAGAGTTCCTCTAATTCCACCACTACTATAATTCTCGACATAGAAAGAATTATTAAGTGCCATAATAGACGCGTGTATGGTAACATCCTGAGTACCAGAAGCACTATGTGCGTTTTGATCTATAATTACATCACCCTCACTTACCAGACCAAGAAGATCGGTTGAGGAACTATCAACAACTGGGCTTGTATGGTAGAAGATATCTCCTACGATTTCAATTTCATCTTCTGAGTGAAGAGTAATTGCACCTTTAACGGTTCCTTCTACAGAAATCTTCCCTGATGTAGAAATCACCCCGTCAATAGTTGAAAGGTCTAGGGTTTCTTGTACCCAGGTGGTATTGTAGCATATTCTTGGACGACGATTGGTTCCACAAGTATAAGAGGTTACAACTGCTTTATTAATGTCTGCGTATCCAACTCCGCCACTTTCATAGAAGTCGATATCTATGTCTCCATCAAATGTTAATCCTCCTTCCGCTGCCGCTGCAGTCAATTTACTTAACTCATAAGAGGTGGGAGAGTCCTTTACGGGGGCATTGAAGTTTTCCCCACCGAAAAAATTTGGGTTGGTTGGATTAGTACTATGAGCTTGCCAATTATTTGGGCTGGTAATTAATCCATAAAAAGATGGGTTACCAGACATTTTAAATGTACCATTGGTATGAATAGGGCCATAAATATTGTCTGCACTCATAAACCAGATATTTCCACCAGTAGAGCTGAGTTCAGAATTAGTCATATAGGAGTATTTCGAGAACGAGTCTCTTTGCATAAGTACTTCGGTAGTGACTTCAATATTATCATAGGTGCTCGTGCTCATTAACAGTACTTTATATTCGTCCCAGCTACCTACGCTATTGGATGGTTTATCAGATGATGATTGAGTATAGCTTTTTAAACTTCCAGACATTTTATTCTGTAAAAGCTTCGACTGTAATACATCCAGTTCTAGTTCTTCAACTTGAGCCTCCTCAACGGATTGCCCTGCTAAGAGCTTGGTGACATTCGTTTTCAATAAATCATTATCTCTTGTTAACATGGCACCAGCATCCATTACTTCTGTAAGGGTTAAACTATCTGTCCAGTTATTATCAGCTTTCATATTCTCGATAGCATTATCGATGAGACTTTTTGCGATATTTTTTGCTACCTGTTCTTCATAGTATGCGTTGGTGATTTCGGGCAAGTCCTGCATTCTATCAGAGTTTTGAACATTAACTAACCCTGTAATAATTGTTAAACCGCCAACTAAGAATAACAAACTCTTTCCCATAATAACTCCTTTTTAATATGGTAAGTTTATGTTGTTAGGTACGAATATTCTCTTCCAAGTATTTCTTGGATAGAAGTCTTCACTGAAATTTCCAACTGTGTACGCTTCACCCGATTCAGTGATAATCTGTACTTCCACTTTTTTCACAGAAGTTTTATTTGTTGTAACAGTTCCATCGGCCGTATAATACTTTACTTTAAATAGCGTAACGGGAAATTGTATGGTTCCATAAGAGCTGTTCGATATTGGACCAACTCTTTTTAAGTAGTAGTCATTAGGATTAGATGTAGCAGTTACCGGTGCAGAGGTATCTAAGTACCATCGTATATTGGTTGCGCTATAACTATCGTCATCATAAACATCAGCCTGAAAAAGAATATCGTCAGAATTTATAGTTGTGAATGGAACTGCCAGCCCGGTGTTGTACCCAATCTTATTAAAATCGTTTGATAGTACTGTAACTACATTGTCAAGGTTTTGCTGACTAATAGTACTGAGTAGAAATTCCTGGGAACTAGTAACCAATTGTTGGTTGTAGGCGAATATGGAGAGCATGAAGATACCCCCAATAACAAACGTTGTAATTAATCCTACATTCATAACTGCACCTAATAGGAATAAGATTTCACATAATCTAAAGTAACAAAGATATCGGGATCCAATGATTCATTTAATACGCTTACGGTAACCTGAAATCTTTTTTGTGATCCGGTATCCTCAATAAGTTCTGATTCCGCATATACCACAAAATCGCTGCTATACTGATCAGTTGAGCCATAAGTATGAGTTTCTGTTACAGGGTACGTTGAGTACACATAGGAGCCACTGGTAGGATCTAAGTCAGTATCGTCATAAATCCATTGAACCTTATCAAGTTCGTCCTGTGCAACAGCTATTGACCGATATTCTAACTCCGTACGATATAATTCAGTACGAGTGGAATTGTAATTCCTAGCCGTATTCATGGCGAGAGTGGAAAAAATCATCATCGCCACAGTCAAGTATATTATTTCGGCATAACTTGCCATACCAACCCTTTGTGTAACATAATTCTAGGTGAAAATAGTAATCTTAAGTGAATACGCTAATTAAATTGCATTAATTAACTTAAAGTGAGTTTCTTCACTATTGATTACTGTCTAACACTTAATACTACTCAGAAAACTACATCCATACTCTAACGTTTTTGTAACATTCAGCTTCCAACTTTACTTACTTTATCTTTCCAATAAAGGATAGAGAAAATACTTTCCCTAGGAAATTCAGGAGGAATTTGGCTCCTTAGTCTATTGTCATATTGATAGTTTTTTGTGTATCCCGACACGATAGAAGTACCTGAAAAAGTACCAACAGCTCCCCGGTTTTTTTGAACAATTCCCCCAAGTAGGTTCAGTTTACCTCTTGAACTACCAGTCCAGTAGCTCTCAACATAAAAAGAGGTATTTAAAGCCATTATAGTTGCATGAATATCTAAATCCTGAGTACCGGATGCAGTATGTGCATCCCGGTCGATGCGAACGCTACCTTCGCTTACCAAGCCTAGAAGGTCTGTTGAAGTAGAATCAACTATTGGGTTTGTTGAATAAGTGATATCTCCGTCAATTTCTATCAGCGTTTCAGAATGAAGCGTAACCGAACCTTTTACTACTCCTTTAACATCAATTCTCCCGGAAGTAGAGATAATGCCGTTCGTATCGCTTAATTTATGACTATCCCAGCTGCTCCAACTCCCACTCGAATACTCGCGGATATTTACATATCCCTCATTACTGTACTCATAGAAATCTACTTCAATTTGGTTGGAGTAGGTAATACCTCCGGAACTTGCTGCAGAGGTCAATTTTGATAATTCATAGCTATCCGGAGGGCTTTTGTAAGGAGCAAAGAAGTTTGATCCTCCATTAAAAACGGGGCTTGTTGGATTCGTAGGATGGCCATCCCACATATTCGGGCTGGTAGTTAACCCATTAAATGTAGGTGAACCGGACATCTTATAAGTTCCGTTTGTGTGAATTGGGCCCCATAATTCATCTTTATCCCAGAACCATATATTTGAACCGGAAGAGCTAAGCTCAGATTCTGTTAAATAAGAGTATTTCGAATAGGAATCCTGACGCATTAATACCTCAGTTGTCACCTCGTAAGTAACCCCGTCTTTTTCGAAACGGCCTATGCTATTCAGAAGAATTTTGTATTGATCCCAGGAAGTAACACTATGATCGGCTGGATAAGAATCACTATTAATAGTATAAGAAGTTAGTGTTCCTGAACCGAAGTAATTGGAATCTGAAGAAATACTTCCTGCCCAGTCTGTATTTTTTTTCATGAGCTCTATTGCATTATCAATTAGGCTTTTTGATACATTTCGAGCCTGGACTTCATTATAATATTCCGCATTTTTTTCAGGTAGTATTTTATTCCTTTGATCACTTCTGGTTTGAATAATCCCAGTTAGAACTACAATACCTGATAACAAAAGTAATATTCCTTTTCCCATAACAACTCCGAATTAATAGGGTAGGTTAATATTGTTGGGTACAAACGTCCTTTTCCATACAGTGCGTTGATACAAATCTGTTCCGTCTGAAGATTTACTGTAGGGTTCAGGGGATTCGATAATAATTTCTACAGAAATCTTCTTTACAGTAGCAGTATTTGTGGTTACAGCATCATTAGCTGTTTTATAAACAACACTAAAGTGAGCAACAGGGAATCGAGTCTCCCCATATGTGCTTCCAGTAATAGGCCCTGTTCTTTTTAGATAAAAATCATTGGGGTTTTTAGTAGTAGTAACCTGGGCAGCTTTATCAAATTCCCATCTGATATTGGTTACCCCATAAGAATCTCCATCAAAAGCATCAGCTTCAAAAATAATATCATCTGCTTCGATTTTAACGAATGGATCGGAAGTCCCGGTACCAAAGCCAATTCTGTTAAAATCATTGTTTACAAGTTCAATGATTTCATTGAGTTTGATTTGGGTGGATACCGAAACAGTATTCTCTGCACTTTGACTTAATACTCTTCCATTAAATGCTAAGATGGAGATCATCAATATCCCCCCAATTGCAAAACTTGTAACGATTCCAATATTCATATCAAGCTATTTTGCATAGGTTTTGATATAATTTAAAGTCACAGAAATATCAGGGGATACCTGGTTGTTGGTTACTATAACTGTTACTCTATAGCGTTTTTGAAGCATTGAATCTTCTATTAGTTCAGAAGAGGCCTCAATTGAGAAATTTTCCGAATACTGTTGACTAGAGCCATATAATAGGGTCTCTGTTTTTGGGTAATTTGAATAGATGTAGGACGGGCTTGCAGAATTTAGCTGAGCCTGATCATAAATCCATTGCACTTTATCGATTTCATCTTGAGCTACGGCAATTGCTCTAAACTCAATATCAGATTTATATCTGTTTTGAGATGTCGTTTGGTAATTTCGTGCTGTATTTACGGCAAGAGAAGAGAAAACTACTAGGGCAGCACTTAAAAAAATAATATCGGAGTAACTACTCATTATAACCTCCACTTTTACAATAAGAGGTAAAACCCAGAAAAGTATTACATTTTTTCTTGCTACTGGGTGGTCAAAACTGTAGTAATTATTTACTTAATAAGAGTAAAGCGTTTTGTAAGTGTTCGTTCATCAGTTACGAGTCGGTAGAAATAGACGCCACTGGAAAGATCTCTTGAATTGAAGGTTACTTCATAACGTCCGGCACTTCTCTCGCCATTAATTAATGTTTGAACTTTTCTTCCTAAAATATCATAGATGGTGAGCTCAACATTGGAAGTCTCATTTAGTCCAAATGGAATGGTAGTAGATGGATTAAATGGATTTGGGTAGTTTTGATCCAGGAAAATACTTCTTGGGATATTCGCTTCTATCTCTTCTGTTGTAATCATTAAGGTGTATCGAGTAGCTAATGACTCCAGGAACACCAAATCGGGACTACTTAATGGGTTACCAACTTTTGCCTTTCCTCTGGTTGTATGGAATATTCTTTGCTCTTCATTAGTAACAAGATTTACCTCATTTCCTGTTTCTTTATCGATAAGTAACACAAGCCAGTCATCTGGGAGGTTGTCTGCATTAATAAATCGAAGTAAATACTCACCGGAAATAGGTTCTCCATCTATATAGCCTCGAATTACTAATGGAATAACAATTCGATTATCCCTTAAAGTAGGAAGGTGATTGATTGCCAAAGAAGCACCATCGTCTAAGAGAGTGTGAAGGTCTAATCGATTATCAGTTAAAGGCAAGAGGGTGAATCCATCAAGCAGATCTTTACCCATGCGGCCTTCATCCGTGAATAATAGACTTGTTTTCTTTTGAAGGCCATCGATGTTTAGTTCGAGTTCAAACATTGGGTTTTCTTCAGGCGATTTGATTTCCTTTCTAAGAAAAGAGCCACCTGTAGTTTTAGCATCGGTTGTAACCCTTAAATCTGGTGAAGCATCATTAGCTTTCACCCAAAATCCCTGGAAAGGTGCAATTAATCCACTTCCTAAGGTTCCAGTGCTTCCATTCCAGGTTAAGTATTCACCATCCCCACCGTTTGCTGCTGGATCCCATACATAAATGGTACCATCCACATTGGTTTTGGTCCAATTTGGAGAATCATCCCAGTCGATGGTTGCTCCGAATGGATTACCAACCAGGTTCCATCCAGAATCAGCAGTGGTGGTATAGGTAATTCCGAAGTCGACCTCCCCTGATAATCCAAATTCCTGCCCTGAAACATCCATAGTATCAGGCAGAGGGTCGTTATACCTGGAATCTGCCGCCACATCTCCAAAGAAGAAGACAAATATGCCTTGTCCTGCAGTTAGTGATTCAGCAGAACTAGTTGGTGCACGGAAGCGTTGATTGTCGGTAGCTCCATTTCCACTATCATCATAGCTTTCCACGTAGTAAATAACATTAGACTGCACAGTATCTCCTGGACTGGAACTGATATCATAAAACGCTCCTGAGTACCCTTGAGTCAATACTCCATCCAGCAAATCTCCGAAGGTAGAAGAAACAGGAGATGATAACATACGCCATCCAATATCTCCGGTAATAGTACGCTGAAATCTGAGAGATCCTGATCCATACGAAATACCTTCTGCTATCAGGTTAGTCCCGCTTGGGAGGAATAATTCACCACTTTCCAGTTTTAGCGAATCTGAAATAACCAGGTTTTCCTCTACAGAAACCCCGGATGCATTGTCAATCACTAGATTTGTATAGCTATGCGGGTCAGTAATACTTTGAGCAACAGAGCCATTAAGGATAACCGTACCAACATTAATTGTTGTAACATTTAGTACATCTCCACCAACAGTCAGGCTATCGGCATTAGTCCCTAAAATGCTTCCTCCTGAAAGATCTCCTGTGATTGTAAAATTGATACCTCCGGAAATAGTTAAAGAAGCTCCGGTTTCCATGGTTACAGAAGCCACAGTAGAACCTGCTTCATCAATTACTGGCTGCTCATTTCCTACATCCGGGCTGGCAGGTATGAATACAACTGAAGAAGCACCTGGTTGGGTACCTACATTCCAGTTCGCTACATCTTCCCAATTAGAAGCATCACTAGCCGAACCTAACTGACTATCCCAAATATGACTAAATAATGCGTACTCTACATCGGCGTCGTCTGTAATCGTAGCTGCATTTACAGTACCAGTAATATTATCAGTGCCTTCGGTAGTAGATGAAGTTAAGGTTGCAGTATATGTACCATCTCCAACATCAGTAACAGAGCCAAGTGATCCTAGCGCAGTAGGAGTGATTGACAGGGCAACAACATCACCTCCTGTTGTTAGATCATTACCATAAACATCTTTCAAAGCTACGGTGATAGTAGAAGTAGTAATTCCATCATTGAGTATTACAGTAGGGGATGCTGTTATCGTTGAAGTTACTTCAGAAGCTGCACCAGCACTTACAGTGAATGTATTACTTGTCCCTGTTTCGGAACCGGAAGAGTTTGTAGCAGTGATATCACATGTCCCGACACTAGTAAGGCTAACAGTGGTAGACTCCAGTACACCATTGGTAAAACTTCCTGTTGTTCCCTGGCCAGTACCCATTGTACAGCTGGAAGAAATGACTACAGTACCATTGAAAGTAGTAATTGTAGTCGATGTACCATCTACCGCTGTAATAATTATGTTAAAAGTTTGACCGGCTGTTTTAGAGCTAATACTTCCTGATGGAACACGCTCTACTGTAAAGCCTGTTAAGGTACCAGCGTTAACAATTTCAAAGGTAGAGCTGGTATCCGGGCTTAATCCTGAACTAGTAGCAACTAATTCTTTTGTACCGATGTCATCTACAGATAGGGTATCGAATTCAGCAATACCAAGAGCATTAGTTTGTATAGGGGTTGTTTGAGAGAGATTTCCGGTACTACCTGAAGCAAGAGCCAGAGAAATATCAACTCCGGACTGCTCTATGCTATTCCCATATTGATCTACTAATTGAACACGTACGGCAGGGGTGATGATACTGTCTACATTTGTAGCTGTAGGCTGTTGTACAAAGATGAGGCTATCATTAGCTCCGGCAACCATGGTAATGGTACCATAATTGGTGGTTCCTCCTTGCCCGGTTGTACCCGTGTTGGTGATATTTCCAGTATTGGGAATGGTTCCTGAAGTAGGTCGAATCTCCAATCCTGTAAATTCAAGCTGTCCGGGGTTAGTGGTTGATGCAGCGTCAATATCGAATTGAAGGGTAGTGCTTGAACTGCTACCGGCGTTATAAGAAGCCATTAACTCTGTAGAACCACCAAAAGCTGGAGATTCGGTTACCCCTATAGTTGCGCTTGTATTCCATTCATAGCCAGAGGGTGTGTTTAAAATAAAGGTTCCGCTAGCTGTGAATTCTCCAATAAACCCTTCCTGGACAAATGGTCCAGATAAAGCAGTATAGGTTGTATTTGCATCATCCGCCGATATAGTTTCACCCCCGGTTGCAGGGGTTATTTTTCGAATAGCCTGGTCATATTTATCCGCCAGATAATCTTCTATACTTTCTCTCTCAGTTTGAGTGATGCTTCTGCTGTAATAAATAAATTCTGCAATTTCTCCATCCCAACTGAGATCTGAGTTCTGTGGGTCGTCTTTACCGCCTTTTCCTAAAATTGCAGTAGTTGCTGCAGTGATTGTTCCGGATGGAGGGGGGTCGGCTGCAGAACTTGGATTATTAAGAATTCCGTCAACATATAGATCATATGTAATACCGCTTTCCCACTGCAAGCTTATAATTTGAGCATCTGTGGTTTGTATGTCAGAGAAACTTTCTAATTGATTATCAGCACCGTTTGCAAGTATTCCCGTTTTGACAATATTGCTAAAAGCACCATTTCCATTTGCACCAGATGCATCATAGCGTATAGTCAGAGTCTTATCATCATTGGCTGGTGTTTCTGCAATAAATAGTCCTCTATCGGTATTCGTAACATCTGATTGATAGACAATGAAAAGGCTAAATTCGGAGGCGTTATCTATATAATTCACGTCCCCATCTGAGTCCAGAAAATGATCCCCGTTTCCTGCAAATTGAACAGAAGGTTGACTATTTAGTCCGGAAGAGCTTGCTATATAAGTAGGAGCAGTACCAGTACCTGCTGTTCCAACGTAATCATTTCCATTGCCGCTTTGATCTGCCCACGTAGTGACTGCTACTCCGTCCCCTTCGGAAATTCCAGCATCCGCACGCAGCCATACCTCAAGATTTGGAATACTTTCAACTGGGCTTACATCAATGGTCCTTTTTAGAGAATCACTTTTTAAAGAACCATCGCTCACAATAAAACTTACTACACGTTGAGTACCGGAAGGAATAGTGGCGAAGTTTTTATAATGAACAGATCGTAATGCAGATTCATAATCACTAAGAAGGTTGTTACCAATAAGTTTGAGTCTTCCTGTGCCAGTATCATAAGTACCTGTTATTCCGAAGATGGTCGAATAAATGAGCGAATCTTCAGCAGGTTTAAGGTTCTCGGATATTACTACAATTGCACTATCCAGGAAGGTGTCATCAGGGTCAGAAACAACAATTGTATTTGTGATTTGAACAGCTTCGCTAGGATAAGACAGGTTATCAGACTCAATCGAAGAAAGGATAGGAGCTGAATTAGCTGCTACTACTGTGATGTCTCTGGTCTCTGTATTACTATCATTATCTCCATCATTAACCACAAAGGAGATGGTACGAGTAAGTTCAACCGGATCGGAACTGGTGTTTTCATAAGTCACTGCTTGCAATGCAGCCTGGTAATTGGCTTTCGTGTCTGTACCCGAAAGGGTGAGTATTCCTGTCCCTGACGCGAAGCTTCCGGTAATATTTCCTGTATCGGTGAAATCCAGGAAGTCTTCTCCAAGGGTATAATTTGCAGTAATGGAAATAGTAGCGCTTTCCATATCTGTATCATCAAAATCAGAAAGGGCGATGGCACTTGTAATCGCAACTGCTCCATCTCCTTCATTGTAGGAGAGAGCATCAGCTTCGATGTCTGCAAGAATTGGGGTAGAAGCAATATCAATTACATTAATATTTCTGCTTTGAGTATTACTTACATCATCCCAATCATAGATTTCGAATTCAATAGTTCGGGTACTTACCGTAGGGTTTGTGGAAGAGTTTCTATAAAAAACTGAGCGAAGCGCAGTTTGGTAGTTAGCTTTGGTATCACTTCCGCTTAAGGTGAGTACCCCAGAGACTCCGTCATATGATCCTGTTATATTTCCAGTATCCACAAAGATTAAAGAATCTGTACCCGTAACAAAATTTGCGGTAACAGAGACTTTCGCACTGTCCATATTTTCATGTGGATCACCATCAGTTACCGCAATTGTGCTTGTAATTACAGTGTCAGGATCACCTTCTGTGAAATCAATATTGGTACCTTCAATGGCTCCCAAAATAGGTGCGGTATTACCCCAACGATCATTGAAATAAGTATTAAGACTAGCTATTTGTCCTCCACTTAGTACTGTATTCCATGAGGCAATTTCCCCGATTTGTCCGGTAAAGAACCCATTTTCATTAGAAAGGGTAACCGGGTTTTTTGTATTGTCACTATTTCCTCCTAGTCCTAAAGGACTCCCGTTGGCAGGCATAGGGCCAGCATCGGTAAAAGAACTAAATGCGCTTTCATTTACTTGGGCTGTCCAGAGATTTGAGTCATGATATGCTAAAAGGGTATAAGATGAATTGGTTTGAACAGCGCCTAGATTTATCGATTTATGACGAATAGGGTTAGTACTTCCCCAATTATCATCGTTACGGCTATAAGCTTGGGCATAAAGTACCCCATCTTCTAAAGTAAAATTATATCCTTGTGTACCGTTGCTCTGTTCAAAGATTACCTGGAAGCCAGTGATATCACTTCCAGTCCTAAAAACCAGGGCAAATGATTTTTGACTGAAAATACTATTGTTGATTAATACATCACTTGCTCTTGTGAGTAAGGTCGAAGTGCCTCCATCATACATTACCGAGCCACGTTCTCCAAAACCATCGGTATCAAATACAGGAGCAGTACCAGCATCGAAATCAAAATTGTTAGTTGTATTTAAATCCGTCCAGGTAGAAATAGTAGCTCCATCCGCAGTATTGGCTATTCCATCGCCATCTACATCCTGGGCATCTAAGTGAAAAACATTGTCGGAAATATCTGTAGTTAAATCAGAAAGAGTAATAATGACATCAAGATCCCTTGTAGCAGTATTTGTAGGGCTGTTTCCATCATAAGCGGTAATAGAAATAGTTCTGGTTAGTTGACCGGGAGAAACCAGATTATCATTGCTATATGTGATGCTTCGTATTGCGGATTTATAATCGGTTGTATCTGCAGTTCCAGTAAGTAATAGCTTACCTGTTGAAGGAGTATAAGTGCCTGTTATCACACCATCCGTGAAATTAAGATTGTCATCAACTCCGTCCAGGTTCGCTGTTATTTGAACTATGGCACTGTCAAAAGTAGATACAGTCGGGTGATCTCCGATGAGAAGCGTGTTGGTAATAAACACATCGGAACCTCCTGCAGTATAAAACTGCGTGTCGGTTTCGATATTACTTAAACCTGGTATATCATCAAGTTCTTCAATAAATGCACCCGGACTAAGTTGGTTGTTGTATTCAGTGGCAATCCAATCAGCAGAACGGGCTATATCAGATATTCGAACTTCATCCATAATACCATCTGCTGCATCTCCGCTCCTTGAAATTTGCAGATCATCATTATTAGTAGCAAAAGCAGTGATATTTGCATCAGTTCTAATTGAGGTGCCATCCTGATAAATAATTCGTCCAGTTGAAGTTTGTACATAGTTAAAATAATACCAGGTTGAGGCAGTCACGTTAAAAGCGGCGGCAGCATTAAGATTATTTCCACCATTTTTTCTAAACTGCATCCGTGGCCCACCTCTAAAAGCTGCTTCATAAGAGGCGTTTGTCCCTTTTGTAACTAAATCGGGAGCTCCTCCATCACCATTTACTGTTGACTCAGGGTTATACCAGAATGAAATGGTGATTTCCCCGGTAATATCCAGTGAAGGATCATCAGCTACAGTTATAAAGTCACTATCCTGGTATTCGAAATCCCTGCCATTCCCTATAAAACCTGTAGCTGATACAGTACCATTATTAGTTCCATCATTTGAATTGGAAGTTGCATCAGTTACATCATCCATATGCATAACTAACTGGTAGTTTGAATCCCAGGTAGAGGTCGAGCTTTGATCGGTAGTTATAGTGGCATCTCCATAATAGATAAAGAATTGGGTATCTGTAGCAGGGCTTAGAGTGGGGAACCTTACCCAGAATATAATTTCTCCGGTACCTGAATTATAAGACTCTAGTTCAAAATCCAGTTCTGTTGTACCATCGTCTGCGGTAAAAGCGATATCAAAACCATTAATATTATCTGTCCCGGTACCTGGCGTAGCATTATAGGCGAATTCGGGATCTGTAATACTAATTAAGACTGGAAAATCAACGAGGTCTGAAGACCCGCTTACGCTATCACTTTCAACAATATACTTTTTTCGATTAGCGAAAGAACCTAACTGTGCTTGTGCAATTTCACTTAATCCAAATAAAAATAATAGGATAAAACCGATATGTGAACTTCTCGGAATACACATGTATTCATTTGTCTACCACGAGTTTAATGAGCCAATGAGCTTAGATAATATAGCCTAAGAGACTAATATTATATAGCCAATTAATCCATTCTAATATCGGGTAGAAAAGATTAAGTTATTTTATCAAAGTGAATTTCTTGACCAACACCTTATTAGAGGTAATTAGCCTATAAAAATAGACACCGCTGGCTAACTCTCTTGAGTTAAATTGTATTTCATATCTACCAGCAATTCTAGGTCCATCAACAAGGGTTTTTATTTTTCTTCCAAGGATATCATACACTACTAACTCTACATTACTGTCTTCATTTAGCCCAAATGGAATGGTGGTAGAAGGGTTAAAAGGGTTTGGATAGTTTTGAGACAGGAATACTTCTTCTGGTACATCTCTTTCGATTAGTTCCGTACTCACTTTAAGAGTAAAACGGGTACTTTGAGTACTTGATTTAGCTCTGATGCTAAAGTTTGGAGAAGATGGATTTGCTTTAGGAGCTACTTTCGCTCTTGTTGAGTGGAAGAAGGTATATGATTGCTCTTCTGCCATATTAATTTCTTCGCCTGTTTCATTATCGATTAGAGTAAGAATCCAATCCTCAGGTACACCTCTTAATTGATCCCATAGAATTGTAAGTTCCTCCGAAGTAGGAACACCATCTTCAAAAGCTGCTATATGCATCGGAATAAATAACCGTGAATTGAAATCAATCGGTAGGCTATTGATTGCCAATTGAGAACCATCTCCGAGTAATGTATGAAACTCGATGAAAGAGCTCGTAAGTGGAGACAGGGTATAGGCATCCAGAATATCTTTGCTTCTCAAACCTTGATCTGAAAACATAAGGTTCGTTCTTTTTTGGCGCCCGCTAGCTGAAGTAACAGCTAAATCAAGGATAGGAACAGGTATATTATTTCCTTTGGAGAGAGTGTCGATTGCAGCACCTTTAGGAAGCTCTTTCTTGAGGAAACTACCTCCAATGGTTTTAGCTGATTTATTTACTTTTAATTCCGGACTGGCACTATTTGCTTTAACCCAGAAACCCTGAAAAGGAGGAATAAGTCCACCATTTGGGAGGGTACCTGTAGTTCCATTCCAGGTTAGATACTCTCCATCTCCTCCGTTTGCAGATGGGTCCCATATATAAATAGTCGATTCTATATTTGTTTTCGTCCAGTTAGCCTCATCGTCCCAATCAATAGTGGCTAGGAAAGGATTACCAACTAGATTCCATCCTGAATCGGCGGTTGTGGTATAGGTTACACCAAAGTCTACCTCAGTGCCATCACCATCAAACTCTTGTCCGCTTACATCCAATGTATCCGGTAACGGATCATTATATCGAGAATCGGCAGCAATATCCCCAAATAGAAATACAAACATACCCTGTCCCTGGGTTACTTTCTGTGAAGAGCTGGTTGGTGCCCGGAAGCGTTGGTTATCGGTAGCTCCGTTTCCGCTATTGTCATAGCTTTCTAAATAGTAAAGGACATTTGGTTGAAGCGTATCTCCAGGGCTGGAATTAATGTCGTAAAAAGCTCCATCATATCCCTGAGTTAAAACTCCATCCAGGAATTCACCAAAGGTGGTATCAATAGGAGAGGAGATGAGCCTCCATCCAATATCTCCAAACATGCGTTGCTGCATTCTCAGTTCACCATTCCCATATTGCTTTTCATTGGCAATTAAAGTGGTTCCTGATGGAAGAAATAGGGTGCCGTTTGTAAGCTTCAAGGTGTCAGAAACACTTAAATCTGTGGTGAAGTCAGCACCATTAATGTTATCCAATTCAAGATTAACATAGTCGTTTGGTGTGGTGACATCCTGATTGATAGTTCCATTTAGTTTTACGAACCCAACAGACATATCTGAAATAGCTAAGTTTCCTGCTATTGTTACCGAGTCTGTATTACTACCTAATACCTCACCATCTCCGGAAAGCTCTCCATTTATAATAAGCTCAATTCCACCAGAAACGGTAACCGATGCACTAGCTTCCACCGAAAGCTGAGCAATTGTTGTATTTGTTGTACTAACCACAGGCTGTTCGTTACCTACTGCAGGTACCGCGGGAACTAATACTTTATCACCAGAAACCGGAACAGAACCTGAGCTCCAATTTGTAGCTAAATCCCAATTTCGGGCATCTGCTACCGAACCCACAGAAGACTGCCAGAGATTATTGAACTCAGCAAATTCTACTTCTGCATCATCAGTTATGGCTACTGCATTCAATGTACCCGAGATGGTTGCTATACCCGCTACTACAGAAGAAGTTAGTGTTGCAGTATAGGTTCCGTCTGAATTGTCAGTAACAGAAGTTAATACCCCATCCGTCGCGCTTAAAAGAATGGTTTCTCCTCCGGAAGTAATGTCATTTCCTTCCGAGTCTTTTGTTTGAATGGTGATAGTTGAAGTTGAAAAGCCATCATTCAGAATAACGGTAGGACTTGCTGAAATGGTAGTTGTAGCTTCAGAAGGGGCTCCAGGGGTAACGTCAAAAGTGTTACTCGTTCCGCTTTCGGAACCGGAAGTATTGGTAGCTGTTATAGAACATGTTCCCAAACTAGAAATTGAAACAGTTGCTGAAGACAATACACCACCCACAAAACTGTCTGTTGTTCCTTGTCCTGTGCCCATTGTACAATCCGAAGACAGGCTTACCGTACCAGTAAAAGTGTCCACAGTATCCTGGATACCATCAACGGCGACAACCGTGATGTTAAAATTTTGTCCGGCAAGCTTATCTGAAATGTTGCCTGAAGGTACTCGCTCAACTATGAATTGGGTAAGCTGACCAAGTACCACTACATCAAATTGATTACTTGTTGTATCAGTCAGACCGGTACTTGAAGCAGTAAGTGTATAAGTTCCAACTGCATCAATATTGATATCATCAAATTCAGCTATTCCAAATACATTGGTCTGCTCGGTGGTTGTACCTCCTAGGTCTCCTGATCCGGAAACTATATTTCGTGCGATATCAATATTTACCCGGCTTTCTTCAACGGAGTTTCCAAACTGATCAATCAATTGTACCCGAACAGCGGGAGAAATAGCTGAACTTACATTAGAAGCAGAAGGTTGCTCAGCAAATTCCATCTCAATTTGAGTTCCAGCTACCATAGTTAATGTACCATAGCTGGTGGATCCACCAAGCCCGGTAGTTCCTGTATTGGTAATATTCCCGGTATTTGGAAGAGTACCGGTGGTAGGTCGTACTTCGAAATTAGAAAAGGTAATTTCACCAGGGTTAGATGCCGATTCCGCTGATATCGTAAAAGTGATTTCGGTACTCGTTACTATTGGTGCCGAAATAGCCAATTCCGTTGAACCCCCAAAAGCAGGTAGTACACTTGCGCTTGGGCTTCCACTTGCGTTCCATTCAAACCCGGTAGGTGCAGTAAATACAAAAGTTCCACCATTTGTAAATTCCCCTTCAAAACTCTCCTGAACTCGAGGCCCTGTAAGTGTTGTGTAGGCTGGAGAAGGAGCAATGCTCGCATCATCAGCAGAGATGGCGTCACCTCCAGTTGCAGCTGTAAGCGAACGAATGTCAATTCCGTACTTGATAGATAAATAGTCTTCTACCGACTCTTGGTCTTCGATGGAAATATCCTCTCCATAAAGAATGACTTCTGCAATTAAACCATTCCAGCTGTCCGCCAAATCCTGAGTTCCCTGACCAATTATGGCTGTAGTAACATTAGCTAAAGCACCGGTAGGTACATTTTGAAAAAAGGAAGGGTTGCTTAATACACCATCGATATATAATTCATAATTCTCTTCAGAAGTCCATTTTAACATTACGATTTGACCAGTAGTAGTTTGAGCGTCTTCGAAACTCTCTTGCACAAAGGCTACATCTAAATCACGCATTCCTGTTGTGATCACATCATCGGCTAATCCATTGTCTCCTTCGCTATCATACCGAATACTAAATACTGAATCTGTTGCAAAAGCATTTGGTTCATAGGTAGTCCAAAAACCACGGTCAGTATTTACCAAATAAGATTGTATTACGAAAAAGATGGTAAGCTCATTTAAGCCATTTAAGTAGTTCCCTGCGTCTGTATCTTCAAGTCTAAAGCCTGTAGACCCGGGAAATTCGATAGCATTTTGATCATTTAATGCGCTTATTGATTCTCTAAAAGTAGGTTCATTTCCGCTATTGGTAGCAGTGAAATCGCGACCATTATCGCTTTGGTCTTCCCATCTTCCAACATCCGTTCCTTCACTACTTTGAGTAGACCCTGCGGTAGTAGTAAAAGTCCCTTCATCTCCTTTAAGCCATAGTAAAAGATTATTTACTGATTTAGGAATACTGAAAGAAATATTCCTAGTCGGGATATTACTATCCAACTCTCCGTCATTTGCTGTGATTGAAACGGTTCGTTGGATATCAGACGGAGTAGTAGTGGTATTTTGATATAGAACCGTTCGTATTGCGGATTGGAAGTCTGCTTTAGAAGCAGGTCCTCTGAGTGTTAATGCTCCCGTGTCATCCGTCCATGATGGAGTAATTCCAAAAAGTGGCTGGAAGGTCAGTGTATCCTCAGCACTATTATAATTGGCAGTAATCTGAAAGGTTACCGAATCGATATCGGTATCATCAGGATCGGTAAGGGTGATGGTCTCCGAAATAATACTTGAATCACCAACCTGGTAGAATATACTGGAGCTTTCAATACTGGCAAGGGTAGGGGCGGTATTTGAACTGGCAACAGAGATATCACGTGTCGTACCTGTAGCACTGCTATCTATTCCATCAAACACTCTTACTTCAATGGTTCGGTTTAGTCCTGTAACCGGATCGGAGCTTACATTTTCATAAGTAACGTTTCGAAGGGCTGTTTGATAATTGGCTAGAGTAGCAGATCCAGTGAGTGTAAGTACTCCACTCATAGCATCAAAGGAACCGGTAATTCCTAGTGCATTTGAGTAGGCAAGTTCATCTTCACCAAGAAAATAGTTATTGGTGAAGGCTACAGTTGCTCCTTCCAGATTAGTATCATCGGTATCTGAAACGGTGATGAGATCTGTTATCGAAGTTGGCCCATCATTTTCAGTAAAAGCAAGTACGCCCGCTTCTAAGTTAGCAAGCGTGGGAAGATCATTATTTGGGGCTATATCAATTTCTCTGGTTACTTCTGCACTTGAATCATCCCAGTCATAGACAATAAAGCTGATTTGTCTTGTGGTAGTAGAAGGGGTTGTTGTTTCTGTATTTTCGTAAGTAACATTTCTCAACGCGGTCTGATAGTCCGAAACCGTTGTAGTTCCTGTAAGAGTTAGTACCCCTGAGCCAGAATCGTAAGTCCCTGATATTCCAAGTGCGGTAACGTAATCCAGGACATCTTCGCTACTTTCAAACCCTGAGGTAATAGAAACCTTAGCACTGTCCAGAGTTGTATTGTCTGTGTCGGTAATGGTGAGGGCAGAGGTAATGTTCACTGTTCCCTCACCTTCGTTATAGCTGAGATTTGAGACTTCAATGTCAGCAAGAACAGGAGCTACATTAAACCATTTTTCACTTAGGTATGCATAAATGTTGGTGAAGTCAGACGTTACAAGACTGTCATTCCAGGAAATAAATTCACCCACAAATCCATCAAAATTACTTGTAGTACCTCCAGGGTTTGAAAAACTGGTTGGATCTCTGGTACCATCCTCTTCCCCAATATTTGGATCACCTCCGTGATTTGCCATATCGGTTGCACCATCCAATTCCTGAATAGTTCCACCATTTAAAGAAGCTCTCCAGTAACTGGTTGCATCTGAACCTGTTGAACCATGACTTGCAATCATGATGTACGAAGTATTAGGCTCTACTGTGCCGAGATTTATAGATTTGTTTTGGTCGCCCCAAGCATTACTGTATGCATAGGCATAAGCGGCACTATCTTTGACAGTTAAATTATATCCCCGACTACTCCCGCCTTGTTCATATATAGTGTGTAAGCCAGCAATATTATTGGTAGTTCGAAATACTAAAGCGAATGATTTTTCAGTAAACGTTCCACTATTGATGGTAGGCGCAGTACTGGGCTCACTTAGCGGATAATGGTCACCTGCATTACCCGAATTATAATCAAAAAATATTCCACCTCTTTCACCGAAATAACTTGCATCAAGAGTAGGTTCATCGCCACCTGGAGCGGTAGTAGTAATATTTCCTGTTATATCTGTCCAGCTTGCAAGGGTTCCATCAGCAGGTTGACCGGTCCCACTGTCACCATTGCCATCGGCATCTTGGGCGTCAAAATGGAATACTACATCTGTTTTATAGTTTGTGAAGTCCGCAATTGAAGTAGGGTACTCGATATCACGACTAAGGGTATTACTATCATCGGTCCCGTCATTTACCCTAAAGCTGATGGTTCTATTACTCATTGTTGGAGAGCCCGATTCATTTTCGTAGGTAATTGATCGCAATGCAGTTTCATATACCGCTAAGGTTGCACTCCCTGACAGAGTTAATTTACCTGTACTCTCATTCCAGCTGCCTGTAATTCCATTTTGATCTATAAACCTGAGGGTGTCTTCACTGGATATATAACCAAATGTAAATTCAACAACGGCGCTATCTAAATTTGCATTGTCGGAATCCGAAACTTCGATCGTTGAAGTAATTGTTCGCTCTCCGCTACTTGCAAAGTAGACAAGGTTCGAAGACTCAATATTTGCAAGAACAGGGTCAATATTAACTTTAACGACGGTAATATCACGAGTTTCAGTGTTACTATCGTCGATTCCATCATTCACCGTAAAGCTTACCGTTCTTGTAGCAGTGGTTGGGTCCGGGTTTGTATTCTCGTAAGTAATACTTTGCAAGGCCGTCTGATAATTCGCTACAGATGAAGTACCTGTGAGCGTCAAAATCCCTGTAACTGAAGAGTAACTACCGCTAATTCCATTTTGATCAACAAACCCTAATTCATCCTGAGTATCAACAAAATTACCAGTGATTTGAATCGAAGCACTCTGCAGATTAGTATCATTTCCATCTGTTAGAGTAATAGCAGAAGTAATAATAGTTGGGGAATCTCCGGAGTTGTAAGTCAGGTTTGTACCTTCAATATCAGAGGCAATCGGTTCTGCATTAATTTCAGTAATAAAAGTACCAGGTGAGTTCTTATTGTTGTATTCAGTCGCAACCCAAGCACTATCTCTTGTTATATTAGAAAGCCGGAATTCGTCCATAATTCCTTCATAGTCGAAGCTTGCTGTGGAAAGAAATAAGTCATCATCATTTACCTCAAAAGAAGCTGCATTATTATCACTAGCTATTTCCGCTCCATTTAAATAGATAACTCGATCACCGTTAGATGCTCTGGTAGCTACGATATAGTTCCACGAACCATTACTGATTGCATTTGTAGTAGCGGACAATGCTGAGTTATTGATTTGAAAGCGCAATAAACCGGAACCATTTACCCAAATTGCATATCCATCTAAGTAACTACCTTTCGATATAATATCAGGACCGTCATCGACATTTGAAATATTAATCCATACAGAAATAGTAATGTTCCCACTAATATCAAGAGGTGAAACACCGTTATCGGAAATCGTGATAAGGTCACCAGTTCCTGGATCATTAAAAAGTCTTCCTCCAGAGATTTGGCCATCCGTTGGTTCAGTAGCATTATCAGAAATATCACTGGAAGAGATGTTTCCGGATGCATCTGTAAAGTTAATTCCCCCTGCCGCAGCTTCATTAAGATGCATCACCAATTTGTAATTTGAATCCCAAACATTGGTGCTTGATTGGTCGGAAGCAATACTGTTATTACCGAAATAGATATAAAACTCAGTGTCAACTAATGCTGCGAGGGTAGGGAAGCGGACCCAAAAGGTTATTTCTCCGGTTGCGGCGTTGTATTCTTCAAGCTGATGACTGAGAATGGTAGATCCATTGGCTGCCGTAAAAATGATGTCATAGCCATTCGTATTTTCAACAAATCCTCCATTCCCTGTAGTTCTTAAATCGTTATTGGTAACATTAACGAGTACTGGGAAATTGGAAATATCGGATGTATCTGCAACCTGGGAAGCATTTACTTGGAATTTCAAGCGATTGGAGTATCCAGAAACCTGTCCCAGGGCTATATCAGTGAACGATAAAGCAAATAAGAATAAAACAATTCTACCTACCCTTGGCAGTCGTATTTTGTCTACACCAGTCAAATTGTAATCTCAATTTCAGAACTTCTAAAACAAAAGATAGCTAATGCTAAGGCTCATAAGCTTCACATTAGTCAATTCTAACAGCTCTTAGAGAGCTTTAATAATTCTGAATTGGGATTATTTAATCAGCGTCATTTTTTTAACGTAGACATTTTCACGTGTAATCAACCGGTAGATATATACTCCGCTAGATAATTCCGAAGCGTCCCATTTGAAGGTATGGGTACCTGCATTTAGTTCTTCTTTATTGAGAATGGTTGCTACTTCCCTGCCTAACATATCATAAATGGTAAGACTTACTTCATTTTGAATAGGTAATGAGAACTCTAAGTTTGTTGTTGGATTGAAGGGGTTGGGGTAGTTTTGGAAAAGTTCTAAAGAACTGGGCATATCTTTAGCATCTTCACCAGGTTCAATTATGAGTGAAAACCGAGACATGTCCGTTGATGCTGTACTGGTTAATATCGGTTTCGACTTGGTATTATAATTTGGTGCTACTTTTCCATAAGCACCTGAAAAATTGAAAGGGTAGATGCTTTTTTCAAACAGCTCGGTCTCGGTACCTGTTTCAGAATCAAATAGAAAAATTCTCCAGCCTGAAGGGATATTTTCCATGGATGAAACCTCAAAGTTCAAAGCCTTGGATATTGAAAATCCTTGTGTGAATGCGTTCACAGATAAAGGAATTTCTATAGGTACACCAAAATCTCGTGGCAAGTTATTTATGGCATATTTGTTTCCTTCGTAGGTTATTGAGCTTAGTTCAAGGTATGTCCCGACACCGCTCATGGGCAATAACTGATATGCATCATCTTTATCTTTTCCCATCATAGCAGATTCCGAAAACATAAAATGAGCCGAAGTTTTTAAGTGGTCATCAGAAAGAGTAAGAGAAAACATTGGATGTGAACTAGCTTCTTCCGGGTTTGCCTTTCCAACATAAGTTCCTCCGGTACTTTTAGCGTCTTCTTCAACTATTAGTGATGGAGAAGTATCATTGGCTTTAATCCAGAAGCCCTGAAACGGGGCGATAAGTCCACTTCCTAAATCTCCGGTAGTTCCGTTCCATGTTTTGTATTCACTGGTAGCATAATCCCATATATATATAGTTGCATCAATATTTGTTTTGGTCCAATTGGCGTCATCCCAGTCTATAGTTGCGGCATATGGATTACCAACTAAATTCCAACCCGAATCAGCGGTTGTGGTATAGGTAACATTAAAATCAATGGGGCCTTCATGTTCTTGACCTTGTACTTCCAGTGTAATTGGAAAGGTGTTATTGTATCTACTGTCTGCAGATATATCTCCGAAAATGTAGGTAAATAGTCCTCTTCCTTCAGTTAAGTCAGTAGATGCACTTTCAGGGGCTCTCCATCTTTGATTATCGGTTCCAGGATAACTTTCATCATAATAAAGCACATTTGGCATAAGAGTATCGCCAGGATTTGAGCCTGTGCTATAAAAAGCGCCCGAATATCCCTGAGTAACAATACTATCAAGGAAATCATCATAATCAGAAGCAATGGGAGAAGAAAGTAATCTAGATCCGTTAGAGCCTGTAATCTGATGCCTCATAATTAAATCGCCTGAAGTAATAGTCTTTGAATTAGCTATTAGGTTAGTTCCATACTCAATGGTGAAGGATCCATTTGTCAATGAGAGAGTGCCTTTAACTTCAAGGTCTGCATTGAGGTAAACTCCATCAGCATTATCTATGATCAGATTTTCAACCTCCGATGGAAGGCCATTTCCTACAATTTGAGAGGTATATCCATTGTATGAATAAGAGCCGGAATTGCTAAATATTCGGGTTGTGGTCTGAATATTTCCAGAATCTCCGGAAGAATTAATCCCTTCAGTTGAGCCAATCTCAACAGTGCCATCGATAACCTGGAAGGTGCCTGATCCAGTTATCGTTTCTGACCCCATTGTCAATACTCCACCAGTCTCGATAGAAAACGTTGCGCCTGAAACAGTAACTGACATCTGATCCTCTAAATTAGCACTACTAACCAAAGTAACAGTATGTCCGTTACCAATCACAATGGTAGCATCAGTTGTATTTCCTGGGTTAGAAGAGGCTGCAATTCCAGAATGTCCTGTTGTTGACCAGGTGCTATTAGAATCCCAATTACCATCAGTAATGCTGTAAAATGTCGTACTCCCCACTTTAGTAAAGTTTTTTGCATGGTCTTCTGAAATTTCTCCACCATCATTACTAAAGAGGTCATTCATAGTAATTTGATATTCTACATCCTCTGTTAACGTTGATACAGTTAACGTTACTTCTGTACTATCACCACTAACATCTAAAGAAGCACTTAGTATGGTTATTCCTCCATCTATGTCATAATTCCCAGTATTTTCTACAGATGATTGTTCCATGCCTTTACTGAAAGTGATAAGTACAGAATTTAGAGAGGGGGCACTTGCTGACATAGCATAAGGGGAAGAGCTGCTGATGTTTTCATTTCCACCGCCACTTATTTCCCCTAAAACATCAAGCTGATCGTCTTCTTCGATAGTTACATTTGCCTCTTCATCAATAAGTAAATAACCTTCAATGATAATGGTATTTTCATCATCACCATCTGTGCTTAGTACAGATCCCGAATCTACCTCCACATTATAGAAAGTGATATCTGAGTCGGAGTTTATAGTTTGAGTCGAATCACCACTAAAAACTACCGTACTATTATTGGCATCAAAGTTATTACTGTTTTGTATGTTAAAGTCTCCTTCTAATGTGATTGTTGCAGTCCCGGCGTCAACTTTCCCTCCTGAGGTAAAAGAAGCATCTCCTCCAATTTTAAGATCACCCTCATTAAGCTCAAAACTTCCTCCATTAGTAAGACTAGCACTTCCATCGATATTAATAGTGCCTGTATTAATGGTCAGATGACCATTAGCATTAAAATCAGCATCTCCTACTATGTTCACTACTGCATCTTCTACATTAAAGTATCCTCCTGCACTTACAGATACATCTGACATTATATTTACTAGTCCGTATCCAAAGTTGACGTTTCCCGAGTTTCCAATATAGGTATCTTCATAAAAATCTATGGTTCCCGTATTAAGATTTATAACTCCTCCTGATTTAACATCTACTGAACCATAAAAACTAGTTTCTGCATCATCACCATTATAAACACCATTTATCGTAGCATTACCGTTTATTATGACTGTTCCGCTCTGCGCATTGATTGTGTCTCCACTAGAAATAGAGAATTCTCCGTTAACCGTTAAGGAACCATTGCCCACGTTGAATTTGCCTACAATTTCTGTTTTGATTTCTTGAGATTCTGAACCAATGGTAAAGCTTCCCTCTGTAATATTAATCTCTGTATTAACTGAGTTCATCGTAAATGACGGACTATTATCTGAGCTCCCGGTCATTTCAACGTGGCCATTTATGACTTCTATGCTCCCCGCCGAATTTATTCTTAGATCATCACTTATCGAGAGTGTTGCGTTATTCCTGATTTTGATTTTATCACCGGGATTGCTGTACCATTGGTTTATTTCTATCGATTCAACCGTTACATTAGTAGTAATTACAGGATAGGGAGTAGTATTTCCTTTTAAAACAACCTTTGATGAAGAACCTGGAACTTCATTTGTGCTCCAATTATCGGCGTTATGCCAGGATGAATCCACAGCTCCTGTCCATAGCGCTGTTTGAGCTATCAAAGAATTGGTAGGAGCAATGAAAACTAAGATTAGAAAAAAACTGAATAGAGAAAATTTCATTGCACGCCAAAATTACGTACATCCAATAAGCAAGTATAGGCATCAACAGCACTATGAAATATTTCTAACGGCTCAATATTAAAAGTCTTTAATTATTAGAGGCCACTAATTCTAATAATCCAACTCAAGTGGTTTTAAAAATACTTCAAATTAATTCAAATTAAGAGTAGTTTTAATTTCTTGAACTGTTAGGCTAACCAACGAAAAAGATTTATGAAAGGAGTTGTACTTGCCGGGGGAACCGGATCCAGGCTTTATCCATTAACAAAGGTGACAAATAAACATCTGCTACCAGTTGGTGATAAACCAATGATCTATCATCCTATTGAAAAACTTATTCAAGTTGGTATAGAGGAAATACTGATTGTTACCGGTACTGATCATATGGGAGATGTTGTAAACTTACTAGGGTCAGGGAAGGACTTCGGCTGTAGATTCACTTATAAAGTACAAGACGAAGCTGGAGGTATTGCCCAGGCTCTGGGTTTAGCTGAGAATTTTGTTGGCTCTGATTCGGTGATAGTGATTCTGGGAGATAATATATTTCAACAATCATTGGAATCAGCTGCGCAAAATTATTCCGGTTCAGGCGCCCAAATTCTTATCCAGGAAGTGCACGATCCACAGAGATATGGAGTAGCAGAGTTGAATGGGGAAAAAGTGGTATCTATTGAAGAGAAACCAGAATTCCCTAAATCTAATTTTGCTGTAACAGGGATTTATTTTTACGACTCAAAGGTATTTGATTGCATTAAAATCCTAAAACCTTCAGGAAGAGGTGAACTCGAAATAACAGATGTGAATAATTTCTATATCCAAAAAGGGGAGATGACTAGTTCTGTACTTAAAGGCTGGTGGACCGATGCAGGAACTCCGAGTTCATATAAACTTGCAAACGAATTAGCGTTAGGAAATCGATGAAACTTTTAATCACAGGGGCATGTGGTCAACTCGGTAAGGAGTGGGTCATTTTTTGTGAGAAAAAAGGGATTGATTTCCAGGCTTATTGTTCTGAAGAATTAGATATAACAAATATTTCAGAGCTAAGAAGTATAGTTGAAAAAGATAAGCCATCAGCTTTCATAAATTGTGCAGCATATACAAATGTTGATAAAGCAGAGGAGGAAAAGGATCTCGCTTTCAAAGTGAATGCGTATGCTCTAAAAGAGATTTCAAACACTTGTAAGCTAAAGAATATAAAGCTGGTTCATTACTCCACCGATTATGTATTTAATGGTTCCCACGAGGATAAAGAGAGCACCCCTGAAGGCTATTCTGAAGAACACGAGACCTCTCCAAAAAACGTGTATGGTCTTTCAAAACAAGGGGGCGAAGAAATAATACGAAAGTCAGATTGTGAGTATTTGATCCTTAGAGTCTCATGGCTTTGCGGTGAATATGGGAATAATTTTGTAAAGACAATGCTCAGGCTTGGTGAAGAAAGAGATACATTGAAAGTTGTTAATGACCAATTCGGAGCTCCTACATTTACGAAGAACGTTGTTACGAATACATTTTCACTTTTAGAACAAAACTGTAAGGGTTACTTCCATTTAAGCTCGTCTGGAATCACGAACTGGTTCGAGGTGGCCAACGAGATTTTC